>JBGTDP010000205.1:0-16418 GCA_041748255.1 Thermosynechococcaceae cyanobacterium
GGCGATCGGCTGTTGCTAATCACCCGGATCATGGCAGTTTTGATCACCTTACTGGGGGTCTTTTTTGCCCTCAAGGTTCCGCAAACAGGAACGCTACTGGTGTTGGCTTTTGATCTGGGGTTTGCTGGATTGTTGGTGCCCTTAGTCGGCGGGCTTTTTTGGCCTAGGGCAACCAGTCAAGGGGCATTGGCCTGCATCATTGTTGGTTCGCTGACCCGGCTGGTTCTATTTGTACTCTCGCCAACGATGTTTGGCAGCGATAATACGCTCTTATATCTTCCTAACAGTATCTTTACTAAAGATTTCGATGGGATCCCCACCCTATTGTGCCCTTTAGTGGGGCTTGTGGTATTTGTGGTGATCTCAAACCTCACCCACGGCGGCCCGGAAGCAGCTGAGCGATCGCACCAACATCAGCTTCAACGGCTTTAAATGGTTTGATCAGCCAACCAATCTTCGAAGTATCTCACTGCTAAACATAGAGGCCCTGCCCAGTGCAGGACGCAAGGGCAAGGCCAGAGTTAGGAGGTATCTGAGCTTTAACCTATCTAGGTTGGCGGAAATTAACTGTACCTTTAACAACTTTTTAGTAAAGGAATTTCCTGCAAATTTCAGAAGAGGTTCCCAAAGCATTTGCGCTTGGCTAGTGCTAAAGATCCCCAGCCGAGAATAGGTCGCCTAATATCTCCCCTTCGGTCAGGAATGGTATCTTTACCTCTGGGATCCCTGGGCAGAATGTCTGCTGATTACCAGGTGATCCCTGATACCCCATCTCTGCATCTATGAACTCAAACCCATCTCTGTCAATCTTTTTAGACATTGCCACCGAGGCAGCCCTCGCCGGGGGGGCAATCCTACAGTCCTACTGGGGCAAGTTAGAAGACATTCAAGAAAAAGGCCGGCCAGGAGATCTAATCACAGCCGCCGACAAGGCAGCAGAAGCAGCGGTACTGGAAATTCTGCAGCGGCACTTTCCCGATCACCAAATTTTAGCAGAAGAGTCAGGCCGACTGGGAGACACCCAAAGCCAGTACCTGTGGGCGATTGATCCATTGGATGGGACGACTAACTTCGCCCACCAGTATCCTTTTTCGGCCACCTCTGTGGGACTTTTAATTGAGGGGGTGCCCCAAGTGGGGGTGGTCTATGACCCCTTTCACCGAGAGTTATTTCGCGCAGCCACAGGCTTAGGAGCCACTTGCAATCGTCAGCCGATTCAAGTTTCTGCCACAACAAGCTTGGAGCAGAGTCTATTAGTCACCGGTTTTGCCTACGATCGCCGGGAAACCCCTGATAATAACTACGCCGAGTTCTGCTACCTCACCCACCTGACTCAGGGAGTGCGCCGGGGTGGTGCTGCCGCAATTGACTTGGCCTATGTTGCCTGTGGTCGCTTAGATGGATACTGGGAGCGGGGGCTATCTCCCTGGGATATTGCCGCTGGCATTGTCTTGGTGCAGGAAGCCGGGGGTCAGGTGACCGCCTACGACGGCGGCCCGCAAAAACTTGACACAGGCCGCATCCTGGCAACCAACGGTCTAATCCACCCGGATCTGAGCCGGGAGCTGCTAAAGGTACGAGAGGCAAAATTCCAGGTGCCAGGAACAATCCCCCAGCCTGGTTAAAGATGACAAGTCTGACTGTGACTGGGCAGCAGCCTTCTTTGACGCGCTCACCCAGCCTGAAGCTAGCGCTTGGTTTACTCAGGCGACTAAACTAGCTATTAGAGTAGCGTTAACCAACAGCGCCAACCGTAGGATTACGGAGAATGACTTTTCAAATTGACCGTGGCTTATCTCAGTTTGATTACGCCGATCACTATGCGATCTTAGGCTTGCCGATGACTTCAGAGGCAGGAGAGATCCGCAAACGCTATCTCCAGATTGCCCGTAGCTTACACCCCGATAGTTGCCCAGAAGCAAACAAAGACCTAGCTAGCCAACTGCTCTCCAAACTGGTCAATCCCTCCTATCAGGTGCTTTCTCAAGAACGGGAGCGGAGTGAATATACTATTCTGCTGCGGTTGCTGAGTCAGCGGTTGGCCCAGGAGCACCCGGCAATTGAGCTTGAAAGTGAATCTGCTCTGCAACTATTGCAAACCCCAGCTGATTCTGAAGATTTCTACAAACGTACCGTCAATGAGCTGGCCCAGCAGCAATATCAGTCCTTGGATCAAGCCTTGGCCGTTACCAGCCAACTGAGTGAGCTGAACCTGGCCTATCTGATGGCCCAAGTAGGCGCTAGGGCAGGGGTAAATTCTCCTCGACCAGAAAAGCCAGACCATGGCGGTCCAACGCCTAGTGCCCAGGAGGCTCCCCCTGATCCAGAGTTGACCGATTCTTCGATCTCAGCCTACGTGAATCAATACTATCGCCGCGCTGAGTTGCTAATCGCTAAAAATAACTTGCAACCCGCGATCGTTGAGCTGCGAGATGCCTTGAAGCTTCAGCCTCAAAACAGCAAGTGCCACAGTTTGATGGGAACCACTTATCTCAAGCTTAACCAGTTGACCATGGCCAAAATTCACTTTAACCAGGCAATTAAATATGATTCAAGAAATGCGATGGCTTTGATGGGCAAAGAACAGGTCGAGCAACTAGAGCGCCACACCAAAACCGCTCGTACACCCCAAAAAACCACACGAGGGGGTTTATTTGGCTTGTTTGGAGGCGGGAAAAAGTAACAAATGACCACCTATCAACCGCCCACAGGGGCTCGCGACCTGTTACCCCTTGATGTTGCCCAAAAGTGCTGGATTGAGCAGCGGCTGCAACACGTTTTTCATCGCTGGAGCTATCACCGGATTATTACCCCCACCCTGGAGCGCCTGGATACTTTGATGGCTGGGGGCGCCATCCAGCCGGAAACGGTGATTCAACTGCGAGATGCTGAAGAAGGTCTTTTAGGACTGCGGCCAGAACTAACCGCTTCGATCGCCAGGGCAGCCGTGACTCGAATGGCCGGCGCAACCTACCCGCAACGCCTCTACTACAACGCCAATATCTTTCGCCGCCAACCGGCAGGGGATAGTAGCCAGCAGGAGTTTTTCCAGGCTGGAGTAGAACTTTTGGGGGGGGCAGGGTTGCTGGCTGATGCCGAGGTCTTGCTGCTGCTGACAGAGTGCTTAAACAATTTAGGTCTGGAGGGCTGGCATTTAATTTTAGGCGAAGCAGAATTAACCCGATCGCTACTCTCCCCCTTTCCACCAGCGTTAAGAGAAACAGTCCGCCACAGTATTGCCCACTTAGATCAAGTGGGACTGCAGGATCTGGATCTTGATCCAGCCCTCCAGGAACGCGCCTTGTTTTTATTTGATCTGCGGGGACAGCCTAGAGATGTCTTGCAACGGGTCAGTTGTTTGGACTTAGACCCTGCCCAGCAGGCAGTGGTGAATAATTTGAAGTCCCTGGTGGAGCTTCTGGAGGAAAACCTCTCTCTGACATTAGATCTGAGCTTGATTCAAACCATTGATTACTACACCGGGATCGTGTTTGAAGTCATTGGAGTGGGGGAGAGTGAAAAACGAATTTTAGGGCGAGGGGGCCGCTACGATCAACTGCTGGGGCTTTATCATCCCCAGGCTCAGATGACTCCAGGCATTGGCTTTTCCCTTAACATTGAAGATCTGTTTCAGGCTTTGCTACCGACAAATCAACTCCCTTCCCACATCCCCCCCAGCGACTGGCTGGTGGTATCAGAGTCTCCTCAAGCCTACGGAGCGGCTGTTGCCCATGCACAGCAGTTGCGCACCCATTCAACTCCTGAAGAATTTGTGCAGGTGGAGCTAGATTTGGGTGGGCGATCGCCAGAACAAATCCGCACCTATGCCCAACATCGCCAGATTGCTCAAATTGCCTGGGTTGGCCCTAGCGGGTCAGTTCAGGTTGAGCAGGTGTCAACCTGATCCAAGCAAACACTCTTCTATTCCTTACCTGCCATGCTGACTGTTGCCCTCCCCAAAGGTGCCCTGCTAACCGAAAGTATTCGCCTGCTCAAATCTGTCGGCTTAGATTTCAGCGGCTTTTTAGTCTCTGCCAATCGACAGTTAGAGATCCTGGATGCTGGGGGAACTGCTAAGGCCCTACTGGTTCGAGCCCAGGATGTCCCGGTTTATGTTGCCTATGGTCAGGCCCAATTGGGGATTGTTGGCTATGATGTCCTGCGGGAGAAAAAGCCCCCCGTGGCCCACCTAGCGGATCTGCAGTTTGGTCGCTGCCGTTTGTCTGTGGCCGTTCAAGCCTCAAGCTCCTATCGTTCAGCTTTAGAGCTGCCTCCCCACAGTCGGGTGGCCTCTAAGTTTGTTGGTTGCGCCCGCGAGTATTTTCATCGCCTGGACCTGCCCGTAGAGATTGTCCCTCTCTCCGGCTCTGTGGAGTTAGGACCCTTGACAGGGATGTCTGAGGCAATTGTAGACCTGGTTTCCACTGGGCGCACCTTACAAGAAAATGGCCTGGTAGAGCTAGAAGTATTATTTGAGAGTACCGCCCGCTTGATTGCCCATCCCCTTAGCTACCGCCTAAATCCGGATGGGCTAAATCACTGGATCGAGCAATTAAGGGTGGCTACCCCAGCAGTTCTTTAACTTGCCTGTAGTAATTTTTATGCTGAGTTTATGACCGCTTCCCCGCCGATTAATTCTGCTAGCCCCCGCAGGCGCGAAAGTGACTGGCGGCTATTTTTGCGGATTGCTCCCTATGCTCGCCCCTACCATCGACTGCTGCTGATCGTGGGGGTACTATTGGTGCCCCTGGCGGTGGCTGGAGCGGTACAGCCGTTGATTATTGGCCAGGCAGTTGCCCTGCTGAACCAAGAGCCCACCTTCTTTTTACTAGAAGGGAAAACCCTGGCAACGGGGTTGAACATTCTGGCCGGGTTATTGTTACTGACCGTTTTGATCCGGTTCACGTTTCAGGGCATTCAAGGCTATCTAGTCGTCAAGGTGGGGCAGCAAATCACCGCCGATATTCGTAATGACCTGTTTAAGCACGTCACGGCCTTGGCGGCAAGGTTTTTTGATCGCACCCCAGTGGGCCAGTTGATTACCCGTTTGACCAGCGATGTAGAAGCTTTGGGGGATGTGTTTTCTACCGGAGCAGTCGGGATTGTCAGTGACCTGTTTGCGATCGTGGTGACGGTGGTGATTATGTTTACCACCCAATGGCAACTTGCTCTGATGCTGGTGTTGATGTTGTTGCCGGTGACGGGGTTAATTCTATTTTTCCAGTACCAGTACCGCAAAGCCAACTACAAAGCTCGGGAGGAACTCTCTGGCCTCAACTCAATGCTGCAGGAAAACATCATGGGGATTGGGATCGTGCAGTTGTTTCGGCGGCAGCGGTTTAACAGTGAGTTATTTCGCGCCAATAATCACCGCTACGTGGGGGAGGTGGACCGAACGATTTTCTATGATGCGGCGGTTTCAGCCACTCTGGAGTGGATTGCCTTCATTGCGATCGCTGGGGTGCTTTGGCTTGGCGGTCGCTGGGTAATCGGCAATACCCTCACCGTTGCCACCCTGACCACCTTTATTTTATTTGCTCAGCGCTTGTTTGACCCCCTGCGACAGTTAGCAGAAAAGTTCACCACCATTCAAGCTGGGTTTACTGCCGTGGAGCGGATTAACGACATCATGGCAGAGCCGATTGAGATCCGCGACCCGGACCACCCCCAACTCCTGCCCCCAGCAACCAAAACTCGGTCCCAGGGAGAAGTCTGTTTCGATCAGGTCTGGTTTGCCTACAAAGGCGATGACTACATTCTTAAGAATCTGAATTTAAGAATTCAGCCGGGGGAAAAGGTCGCCATCGTTGGCCCCACGGGAGCTGGCAAAAGCTCGATTATTCGCTTATTATGCCGCCTTTACGAAGCCAACCGAGGCCGGGTGGTGGTCGATGGGGTAGATGTGCGAGATTTGCCCCAGTCGGAGCTGCGCCAACATATTGGGGTGATTCTTCAGGAAGGTTTTTTGTTTGCCGGGGATGTCAAAAGTAATATTGCCCTGGGAGATGTTTACACCCTAGAAGAAATTCAGGCGGCAGCGGAACAGACCAATGTTGCCCGGTTTATTGAGCAGCTTCCCCAGGGGTACGATACCCTCCTGCGGGAGCGGGGCACCAATCTTTCGGGGGGACAAAAACAATTGCTGGCCTTTGCCCGAGCTGCGATTCGCAATCCCCGGATTTTAGTTTTGGATGAAGCCACGGCCAGTTTGGATGTGGGCACCGAAGCCCTAATTCAAGAAGCCCTGGAGCGGCTACTGGCGGGTCGGACGGCGATTATCATTGCCCACCGACTCTCGACAATCCGCAATGTAGACCGGATTCTAGTGCTCAATCGCGGTCAGTTGGTGGAATCCGGCAGCCATGATGACTTGCTGGCCCAGGGAGGACTCTATGCCCATCTGTATCGCCTGCAAATGCTCGGGCAGGCCGCCTAAGCAATTAAGGTTTGCAGCACCTCCGGCACCGATCGCGGTTGCCAGCCAAGTTCCTGCCGGGCTTTAGTTGCCTCCACCCGAACGCAGCGATCGTAGATATAGTGAACCCGCTCCCGACTCAGAGGCGGTTGCCACCTCAACACTCGCCCCAGGGGATCTAAGAAATTTCCCACTGCCCTGACCAGGGGTTGAGGAGCTTCTTGGGGGGCAGAAATCCCGGTTTTTTGACTGAGAAATTCAAACATTTCCTGAGTGGTCAGATCCCCAGCGGAAATAATATAGTGTTCCCCCGGTTGACCACTTTCTGCAGCCAGGATCATCGCCGTGACCAGGTCTTCCACATGAACCAGACCGGTAATCCGCTGACTCCCCGCCCATAGCTTTAATTTTCCTTTGAGAAATTGCTCAATCACCGGCCCAAAGTGAGGGTCTCCTGGTCCCATAATCCCCGAGGGCAATACACTGACCACCGACAACCCCTGGGTAGCAAACTGGTCCACCAGTTGTTGAGCTTGATACTTGGTGCGATCGTAGGCAGAGGAAAAAGTGGCTTGACGACGCTGGAAAGTTTCATCCACCACCTGGCCACCAGTATCCCCAAACACGCCAATAGTGCTGCAATAGACCAGCTTGGAGATTCCTAAGCTTTGAGCCACTTCCAGGACCGTGCGAGTGCCTGCCACGTTGACCCGCTCCATCTCCGGGGCATTGACCAACCCCAGTTCAACATAGGCAGCGGTGTGAAAAACCCGGTCTACCCCCTCCATGGCAGTTTCCAGGGCTTCTCGATCCGTGATCTCGCCGTAGACCAACTGCACTGGGGCATCGGCTAGCCGACTCAAATTGCTAGAGCGGCGAACCAACCCCACCACGGTATCCCCTCGCTGCGCCAAGGCCTGGACCAGGTGAGAGCCAGTAAACCCATTCGCGCCAGTCACCAGAGATTTCATAGCTGCTTTTCGTAAATGCGATAGGTCTTGGCGATCGTGCCCCCTGAGGCTTCAATCAGCTTCCGGGAGGGAAGGTTATCTTCATAGACATGACCCAGTTCCGCCCGTTTGTAGGGTTTGCCCTTTTGGATGCCCCCCTGCATGCCTAAGTAAATCAGCGCCAGGGGCACCATTTTGCGGCGATACTCCGGCAGCGAGCAAAAGGCAATCACCCGGCCTTGATCAATCTGCCGCCGATACCAAAGAAATTTTAAGATCCCTAACCCATTTAATTTCCCCCCCACCTGCTTTAAGGGAATATTGTAATCCGGCAGGCCCATCCAAAAGCCGACCATTTCCCCCTGATCTTCGGCCACCGGAAAGACATCTGGGTCAATCAAGCTTTGCAGGGATTGGGCTTGAGCCATAAATTCTGCCTCAGTGCGAGGGCTGGAGCTCCAGTTGTGGGCAAAGGCGCGGTTAAATAAGTGATAGACGCTGCGGGCATCGTCTTCAAAAGCTTTGCCCTTGGTACGGAAGGGCCGAAATTGGACACCAGATTTACAGGCCACCCGATAGGCTTTTTCAAACTTGGGGGGCAGGGGCTGATCCAAGGGGAAATTATAGGCATAGGCATCTTTGGCTTTGTGCCAGCCATCCTGCTCCACGAATTCGGGGTAGTACGGGGGGTTGTAGGGCATCATCACCATCGGCGGGGAGTCAAAGCCCTCCACGAGAAACAAGCAGTTGTTGTGGGTTGAGAGATCAATTGGGCCGCGGGCTATGCTCATCCCCTGCTGCCGCAGCCAGTCACAGGCCGATTTAAGAAGAGCTTGCGCCACCTCAAATCGGGGCACACACTCAAAAAAACCAAACAAGCCCACCGCTTTTTCTTCACGCTCAATCAGCCGATGATTTACCGCTGCTACAATTCGACCCACAGCGGTAGGGGGGCTGGCCTCATGATCTAGGGCAATAAACTGCTGTAGGTGACCGTACTCCAGAAAAGGATTATCGGGTTGAAACTGCTGGGCAACCTCACTGCGTAGGGGAGGAACCCAGTGGGGATCATTGGCATAGACCAGGTCTGGCACCGCCAGGAACATCTGCTGTTGCGCTGGGGTTGTCACCGGGCAGATCTGAATTGCTTTTAGCACCTTAGCAAAATGATTGATCTCAATAGAATTATTTCATGGAACCGTTGGCCATGGGTAAATCATGAATGGGTTTAGGGTTCTAAGAAGCGATTTTTAAGAAGCACTCACCATTGGCTTGGAGAGTAAATTTTGAGTGGCCACCATTGCCTCAACCAGGCGATCTATTTCCACTGGGGTGTGCAGGGCGTTCACCGTCATCCGAATCCGAGGCTTAGCCACAAACCAGATCGGTGAAACCCAAATGCCATGGTCTTCTAGCATGCATCTGCCAAAGAGCTTGGGATTAACCTCTACGGGTAAAAGCACCGGCACCACATTGGTTTCTCCCAGGGCCACAAATCCTTGCTGGGCTAAGCGCGATCGCAGGTAGCGAGTATTCTCCTGCAGCTTTTTCACCCGTTCTGGCCGTTTGCAGACTTGGCGGATACTCTCTAGGGCTGCAGCCGTGGTGGGGGGGGGTAAAGAAATTGTGCCGATGGAGGTGGGAGAAACATTCAACAGTGGCTTCAGCTCAGCCACGTGAGAACTAATTGCCGCACCGGCGGAGGCGGCAAACTTAGAAAAGGTAGTCATAATTAGGGGAGTCACCCCTTGCTCGATCGCGTCCTGGGGCCGGAGACCAAAGTGCTCATAAATTCCCCGTCCAGTTGCCCCGATCGCACCGCTGGCATGGGCCTCATCCATCAGTAGCACACTGCCAGGATAATCTTGCATCACCTCCAGCATCTGAGGCAGCGGCGCCACATCCCCATCCATCGAAAACACAGCATCGGAAACTACCATAATCCGATCATCGGGCCGGGCATAGCGATGCAGCTTTTGGGCCAAGTTGTCCATATCGCAGTGTCGGTAAGATTTAACCCGCACCCGAGGACTATGGCCAAACACCTTGCCGGAACGGGTGCCAGCATTGACCACCGCCGAAACAATGCAACCGTGGTTTAAGACATCGGTGAGAATCAGGGTCTCCTGGGTATTCTCGAAGCCTGGAACCGGGATTGCCAGGTGGCAAAAGGCGTCGACCAGGGCTTGCATCGCCATCCAGGCATTGAGAAACAATTGGGTGTGGGGCAGGTGCTTAAAGGCTGAGATCTCATCCTCTAGCTGTCGGTGCAATTCAATCCGACCACTGAGCACCGAGCAAGAGCTATTAGAGGTGCCGTACTGAAGAATCGCATCAATTGCCGCCTGCTGAACCGCCTGATCTTGAGCTAATCCCAAGACATCATTAGTGCAAAAGGTTAGAGCTGTGCGTCGGAGACCCGTGACAGATTCTTCGATTTCAACCAGATTCCCCTGCTTTTGATGGCAAATATATTCATCTGGGTCTAGCCCACTTTCGTACCAACGTTGAACGTACTCTTTGACAACCTGCATTACAAACTCCTCTCACTTTCTCGTTAGCTTACCGCCTCCAACCTTTGTCAATTTGGGTGTTAGAGAGCTAGCCAGATTCAATCCAACCCTGAAGAGGTCTAATAATGCTCAATACCCTGATCCCTTATGACTGAACTCAGCAATTGAATGTCCTCCAAATCAGATTCCGGGCCAGAGGGGTGAGATCACTCAAGAGGCCTGTAACTGGGCCTAAAGTCACCATCATCCAACCAAATTGTCTTTGATGGGTTCAGCTAAGTCTGAGGCCATCATCTCAGATAAGACGGACTCAGGGGAGTGTCCGTTCCAACCGTTTCCAAGTTGACTCGATTTTTGCATAAATTGTTCATATTGCCGAACAATTAAGCGCTGAATCGCAATAATCGCCGGATTAATTTCAACGTAGCGGCGCTGGGGATTGGCTAAATAGGTTTGTTGCTCACTCTCGATCATCTCAATGTCTTGGGCCAGAAACTTATAGAGAACAAACCGCTGAAGTAGCCTTACAAGTAGGGGCTTGAGTGGTCTAAGGACCCAACTTGGCAGCCGCACTCGAAAGAAAAACCAGGCAAAGGATTGGCTCTCTACCGGGCCAATCGGCAATCGCATCAGGTACAGCGAAGACATCCCCTGCAGCGAGGTGGAGTAGTGGGGATAGTGATACTGAACCGAGATCGGTAGGGTGGTGACTTGATCGGCCCGTTCACTCAAGCCCAAAAATTTAGCCATCCGCCCCTTGTAGGAGACTTGATACTCCGCGCAGACTGAGGCATCGGTTTCCTGGAGGTTTGTTAACACCGGATCAAACCACCCCTGAAGTTTTTGGTGCAAAAACCCATGGAAAACATCCATGGTGTTCTCATTGCAGATGGAGAAGTGAGCTTTAAACCGGGCTGTGACTGGCACCATTAGCCAGTCATCGGGCTGATCAAATTCTGGCATCTCTGGGATTGAGCAGGTGGCCGCCAAAGTGGGGTCGCCGGGAAAGATCCAGATCAAGTTGTATTGTTCTTGCACCGGATAACTTTGGGCCTGGGCTTTGGGGAGCTTTTGGGAGTCGGGTAGATAGGGAATGTTAACGCATTCGCCCTGGTGATTAAATTCCCAGCCATGGTAGGCACAGGCCAGATTACATCCCTGAACCTGGCCCTTATGGAGAGCAACGCCTTTGTGGGGACAGGCATCTTCTAAGGCATGGACTTCCCCTGTTTGATCGCGGTAAACAGCGATCGCCTGCTGCCAGATCTTGATAGCTAGAATCTTTCCCGGCTGGAGCTGATCAGCCCAACTAACTGCATACCAATGATTGGGATTGATCCCTACCTCTCGAACCGCATTTTGAACTCGCTGGCCGCTGAGGGTCGTTGCCAGTTCCATAAATTTGCCTCTTTCGATCGATCTCAAGTAGTTGAAGTTAACTCCTACCGTTTTACCATTTCTAGCCCAAACAGGCTGAGCAGGCCAGAGGTTAGCTGGCCAGGGCCTGATCTGCAAAGGCTTCTGTCGCTGACATTTCTGCCGCTTGATTGGCTAGATACTGATCTAGCTGGGCTTCAACCTCATCTCGCACCGTTGAACGGTACTGGAGAAAGTGCTCGATCAGGGCACAGTTGCTGAGATAGGGGACAAATACCGCCGGGTTGTGCCGCATCACCGAAATTAATTGCCGCCAAAATTGGACGCGGGTGCTGCGCTTAATCCCCTGAAGCCAGAAAATCTTAAACACCGCCTGGACTTCCACTGGCTCCAGCATCCGGAATGGGGCTTTATGGGGGGCAGGCCGCATGGCCATAAAGTGGCGGTAGACCCTGGACAAATAACGACTGGGTTCATACAGCTCCCAGAAGCAACTGACGTACTCTCGGGCTAACTCTTCGGGGGGACGGGTGGGGACAAAGTTGGTTAAGGCCATCTGATGCCCCTCAGTTTCTTGGTGGGCTTCTAGGAGGCGACCTTCCTTCTGCAACCGATACCACAGCGCTGTAGTCGGCAGGGCCTGGAGCATGCCAAACATAGCTTTGGGGATGGCAGTAGCTTCGACAAACTCAATAATCCGCTGACCAGCACCGGACTTTTCGCCATCAAACCCGAGAATAAACCCGGCCATCACACTTAATCCGGCCTGGTTGATGGTCTGTACAGATTCTTCTAGAGAGTTACGGGTGTTTTGAAATTTCTGGGTTAGGGCCAGGCTATCGGTATCAGGGGTTTCAATCCCTAGAAACACCGCTGTAAAGTTGGCTTTGATCATCAGCTCTAGCAGTTCAGCGTCCTGGGCCAGGTCCACCGAGGCTTCTGTGGCCAGGCGAAAGGGATACTTGTGGTCTGCCATCCAGGGACCCAGTTCCCGCAGCAAAATCTTCACATTGCGCTTGTTGCCGATGAAATTGTCATCCACCACAAACACTGAGCGTCGCCAGCCAAGATCGTAGAGGCATTGCAACTCTGCCAGGAGTTGGGCTGGAGTTTTGGTGCGAGGCTTGCGGCCATAGAGGACAATAATGTCACAGAACTCACACTGGAAAGGGCAGCCCCGGGAAAACTGCACAGACATCTCGTTATAAGCCCCCAGATCCAGCAGATCGTATCGGGGAACTGGCGTGTGGCTGACATCGGGTTTTTCGCCATCGGCCCGGAGTATGCCTGAGGTTTCCCCCCGTTCCAGCGCCTGGACCAACAGGGGTAAGGTAATTTCCCCTTCATCCAGCACCAGAAAGTCTGCCCCGGCGTCTTGGGCTGATTCCGGAACGGAAGTAACATAGGGGCCACCCACAGCCACCAACTTGCCGCGCTGCTTGCTCTCCCGGATTAGGTGCATCATGTCTGGCTTTTGGACAATCATTCCAGAGATGATCACCAGGTCTGCCCAGTCCCAATCGGCGTCGGTTTCAAACCCTATATTCCGGTCCACCAGGCGAAACTCCCAGGTTTGGGGTAAAATTGCCGCCACGGTGAGCATGCCCAAGGGCGGCAGGGAAACCTTGCGACCAATGAGTTCCAGAGCCTTATCAAAGGACCAGAACGACTTGGGAAATAATGGATAGAGCAGCAGTACACGCATTACACACACCAAAAATATGGTTTTAACTATTATGGTACCGAGTCATGACGCCCCAGCCTAAACATACTTCAGGCAAGTCTGTCAAGCTGCTGGTGCTGCTGGCAGCCGGTTCTCTGACCACGATGGCCGGGGGCGTGGTGGCCCCGGTTTTGCCAGAGGTGGTGCAACAACTCCAGCTCAATCCGGTGCTAGCCGGAAATTTAGTCAGTGCCCATTGCTTAACCATTGCCCTGTTTAGTCCCCCCCTGGGGTTGTTGGCTGACCGGATTGGTCCTCTGCGGGTGCTGGTACCCTCCTTAATCCTCTATGCCTTATTTGGAACTGCTGGGGCCTTTATGCACAGTCTGGTGCCCTTGTTAGTAACCCGAGGGCTATTGGGAGCCGCTAGTGGCGGAATCGCTGCCGCCAGTCTGGGGTTGGTGGGGTCTTTATACACCGGCGAGGCCCGAGCCCAGGTGTTGGGCTATGTCACCAGTACCCTGGCGATCGCTGGGATTGCCTTTCCGGTTCTGGGGGGTTGGGTGGGGGCAGACCACTGGCAGCAAACATTTTATCTGTATACGCTAGGAATTCCCATCGCCCTGCTGGCTGGGCTAGTTCTCAGGGGAAAAGAGTCCCCATCCACTCCGATAAATTCTGGATCAAAGCCCCAGCTTAACCATGTGCTGCGACGGCCTTCGATCTGGCGGCTGCTGTTGACGCTGAGCCTGGTTTCAGTGGCCATGTATGCAGTGGTGATTTATGCCCCTCTTTACCTCAAGGAAACCATTGGCGCTGGCCCCAGGCTGAATGGGATGGTTTTGGCCTCCCGAGCGATCGGGGCGGCAGCGGTTTCGGCCCTGGGGACCAAACGCCTGGTCAAGCGGTTTGGCCTGGCCCCAACCGCAACCCTGGGTCTGGGATTGATGGCCTTGACCCTGATAACGATTCCGCTACTGGACCACCTGAGTTGGATTGTCGTTGCCGCAGTTGGATTTGGGATTGGGTTTGGGATTGTGCTACCCAGCCTTTACAGTACCCTGGCCAACCTAGCCCCAGGGGAGTTGCGGGCTAGCATTCTAGCTGCCGGAACCGGGGCTGGGTTTTTAGGGCAGTTTCTCTCCCCGATCCTGCTGGGGCCAGTCCTGGGGTTGAGTGGCCTGCCAGGGGTCTTCTATGCCGCCGCTGGAGTCGCGATCGCAGCCGGAGTGCTATTAATGACTGAGCGCTTCTATTCCCCACCCTAATCAGGCTCCTCTGGCAGGAGGACTTCTTGCTCCACCATCAGTCCAGCCAAAAAATTCCGGTCTTCACTCAGGTGGGGGAACTTAAGCTGAGAATCAGGAATTCCCTTTTGTAATTGCCGCTGGCGCAGGGTGGCAAAGCTACCGGGGGCTAAAATCCGCAGTCGAGGTGAGGGGATTGGATCGGGGCGCTTGACTGCGTAGGAGGTGTGAATGTCCTGCAGCTTGCGATCAAACCCTGCCAGGAAGGCTTGGGGATTGCTCAGGGTTTGCCCCGGAGCCAGCTCGATATTGACCAGGTAGTGAGCTGGAATCTCTTGGGCTGACAAGGTGACGCAGAAATCTTCCAGGGAGACATCGAAGCTTTGCTGCAGGAATTGCAGGACTTGGGTGACGTGAAATTCGGTGGTTTTCTCGGTCGTTGAAGAGAGTAGTCCCCCGCGCCGGTAGCGAAACACAATCAAGGGTGCCTGGTGGTAAAACCCGATCACTTCAATCACATCGCCAATGTCGTAGCGGTAAAAGCCACTATAGTTGGTGACTAGAATCCGGTAGCGTTCGCCAGGTTTGACTTCCTGGGCCAGTAAAGTTTTGGGTTGCTCCACCTGCCACTGATCCTCGGGGATAAATTCAAAAAAACCACTCGCGATCGCCAGAACACTACCATCTTGGTCCAGATCAGGGTTAATGCTAAAGGTGCCCTCTGAGGAAGAGTAGACCGCCCCAAACCCAGGAGTATCTTCCAGGTAATCTGGAAACCGCTGAAAATAAAAATCTGAGGTGCCGCCCCTAGCAGTGGCCACAAAGGACAGTTCAGGCCAAACCAACTTGGGGGTGAGTTTACCCTGGGACTGTAGAATCTGTCGCAACTGCGCGGCTCTGGCTGGATCCGCTGACCATTGCCGTTCCAACTGGGAGCGAACTGCTGGTTCTAGCGGTAACCAACTGGCGATCGCCCCAGTTTCTAAGTCCCGGATCAAATCTTCGGCGTATTTCTCTAAGTAGTGACAGATCCGCAGCACCAGCATCGGAAAGTTTGCCCCCAGCCCCCGCATCGACGGCTGCCGCAGGGCAAACAACAGACATAGATAGTGGCGGGACAGGCTATCGGCGGGCAAGAGCGTCTCGTAGGGATGGGCAAACAGCTGCTCGTAAACAAACTTGCCCATTCGCAGAACCCCAACACTGGCGGGGCCATACTCAATCCCCCCAGGGGTACACCCCTGGATCTGTACCGCGTTTGTGGCTAACAGCTTGCCAAACTGCAACCCCCGCGATCGCAGGGCATCACTTAAAAAACCAATGCTGACCAGGTTGGGGCCACGCAAAGAATTTTGAAATCGCTTTGTCACCGGGATTAACTTCTTGGTGCCGGTGGAACCACTGGTCATATTCAAATAGACCACCGGCTCCGGGGTGAGAATATTTTGCTCCCCCTGGCAAATCTGCTCGATATAGGGTTGGTAGCGATCGTAGGGCCAAATTGGCACCTGGGCCCGGAACTGATCAATGGTTTCAATTTCCCGCAACTTAAAGTCTTGACCCAATTGCGTATTTTGATGGTGCCGCAGCAAAGACAACAGAAACTGCTCCTGCACCGCCGGTACTCGTCGAGTCTTGCGAACAAAGTCTGCCTTGACCCACCTGGAAATAGTTGCCAGCAGCGGCAGCAAAGATGCCATTAATTCACACCTGTCTTAAAGGAATTCACTAACCACCTACCCCAGAAGTTAGGAGCCGACGCTGCCGGGTGTTGATTGCAAGCAAAATCAATGGTTTTGTTGACACCAGTGGCGTAAGGAGATCACTCAAGCTGACAACCAAGCAGACTAATACCCAGAAAACTTTTGTGACCCTAAAGTCTACGCAAAGCTACTGCTAATCTTTTGCGTCAGGTCAGACTCCCCAGAAATATACTGCCATAGGGGGGCTTAGGACAACTAAACGAGAGGCTATGGCGATAGAGTGCCACAAAAGGGTAAAGGCGAGAAGCACCTTAACCAGCACTGGATAGGATAGGGGAGCTGTCCTAACCCTTATGAACCCATGTCATTTCCACCTCCTAACCAAAAACGAGTTCAGGAACGGGCCCAGAAGCTTAAGCAGATTTTTTTAGTCTTAGTGGTGATTGGGTTAGTGGTGGGCGGTGTGGCCTCAGTTGGTATTGTAGCCATGATGCGGCGACTTGGATTGACAGACCAACCTCAAATTGAGCAGCAGTAGACATTTTAAGAG
>JBGTDP010000206.1:0-5180 GCA_041748255.1 Thermosynechococcaceae cyanobacterium
CTTATCCGGCATGTCGCTCTCAACCTCTTGCGTCATGATACCTCTGCTAAGGGCGGCATAAAGGCTAAACGTCTCCAGGCTGGATGGGACAATGATTATCTCTCACGCATCCTTGCTGCTTGAGTATGCGTTTGCCCTGCCGAACTGCTCCCCTAGCCCCTCAACCTATAGCCCTACGGGCATACTAGAAAGGAAGGCTCGGATTTAAAAGTCCCCCAGGATTGGGGGATTCGAAGGGGCGAATGAAGTCTCTAGTTACCTTCTCAAACAGCCTCAGAAATTACCCCTAGGCTTGGGCTTCGCCGCCGACAACTACTTCCTGAATTCGCAGACTCGGACCCCCACAACCAACTGGCAAACCACTCTGCCCGCCTTTACCACAGCCGCCAGATTCATCCCAGTAGAAATCATTGCCAACGGCTTCAATATCGGTCAGGGTTTTAAACACATTTCCGGACAGGGTAACATCCCGCACCGGTTCAGCGACTTTGCCATCCCGGATCATCCAGGCCTCCCCGGCTGAAAAAGTAAACATCTCGCCATTGGTCATCCCGCCTAGCCAGTTACGGGCATAAACCCCTGTTTGGATGCCAGTGAACAAATCCTCAACCGGCGTGGTTCCCGGCTCGATCCAGGTATTGGTCATTCTGACAATCGGCGGGTAGTGATAGTTAAGGCAGCGAGCATTGCCTGTGGGGGCTTCCCCCAGCTTGCCGGCAGTTTCCCGAGAATGAAGTCGCCCCACCAAAACCCCATCTTTAATTAGCTGGGTATTAGTCGCGGGGGTACCCTCATCGTCGTAGGCATAGCTACCCCGATGGCCAGGGATCGCGGCCCCATCAAAGATTTGCAGCTCAGGGGGGCCAAACCGTCGCCCCAGGCTCATGACTTCGAGTAAATCAGGATTTTCATAGGCCATATCGGCTTCTGAGAGATGCCCAAAGGCCTCGTGAACAAACAAACCCGTCAGAATCGGATCAATCACAACCGTGTAGGTATTGCCCTTGACCGGCGGTAGCGTCAGGGAACGGACTGCCCGTTGAGCGGCACTGCGAACCTGCTGATCCAAGCCTTCTAGATCTTCGTAGGCTTTGCGAGAACCTGAAGTTTCCCGGCCCGTTTGGACGGTACTATGATTGCGGGCAGTGGCAGCAAACCGCATTTCCATATCTGCCCAGGCTTGCTCTAGGAGCGTCCCCTCAGAGGTTGCCAGCAAAATTCGCTGGGTACTGTCGCTATAGCGCACCGAAACCGTTGTGATTTGATCAGAGGTGCTGCGGAGAATCTCGGCATAGCGATCGCACAGAGCTTTCTTTTTGACCAGGGGAACGTGTCGGGGATCGGTGCCGGTCAGGGTAAGGATTTGGGAGTCTTGCACCGGAGCGACTGCCGCCAAGAGGGTTTCTTCTTCCCCCACCAGATGAGCCGCAGCGATCGCTTCTTCTATCCGCTCCTCCAAAGTCGAGAGCTGATTAAAGCTGGCAAATCCCCAGCCTCCCTTATAACAGGCCCGCACCTGACCTCCGATTGAGAGCCCCTCGCTCAGGGTTTCAACTTTGTCTCCGCGCAGGAAAATATCTGTGCCTTCGGCTTCTTCTAGACGGATTGACAAAAAATCTGCCCGAGCCCGATAGCGACCGATTAGGTCTGATAATCGCTCTTTTGTATCCACAAGTAAGCTTGGCATCGTAGTAGCGGGGAAACAGCCAATTCTATTGTCAGATCGATACCTGAGAACCTGCCTCTATCTGCAGAGTTGAATCCTACCAACCTCTCAAGCAAAGCTATCATCTAGCAACATCCGCACAAACACCAGGCAGCCGCCTTTAGTGCGAGGACTGTGGCGCGATCCGGGTAACGAACGAATATAGTCTCCTTTGCTATAGACCTGATCATCAATCATCAGATCCCCTTCCAGGATCAGCATCTCCTCTTCATGAGTATGGTAATGAACCGGCAGGTTAACCCCTGCTACAGCCTGCATCAGGTAAGCGCTTTCCTGTTTGGCTTTGTCGATGTGCAGCATACCAATCATCACCCCTGGCACCTGATAGGGTCGCCAGCGTAGCTCTGCTGCCCGCTTCACCAGGGTGGGATTAGGCGCTTGAGCTTGAGTAGCCGCATTGGCATCAATCACCTGCTCAAAAGCCCACTTGAGCAAACGTTGCCTTAACTTCGGGCTCATTTCTATGGAGGGAGCACCGTAGGGAATTGCCCCAACAGCTGCTTGGTAGGCTGCTAAGGCGGCTTTCAGGTCTGGGTTATCAGCGATCGCTGCTTCAACAGCCTGACGGTCTGGGGCATCCAGGGTCTCTAGGGCGTAGAGGGCTAGACCTTCATCATCTGGGTGGGGCATTGTACTTTAGCTATAGAAGTCAACCATGAACTTCATGATTGGCTTTCACATCGAGCTACCTAAGTGTTGAGTGCTAAGGGCTTCCCGTAGTTTTGTCAGTCCCAGGCGGATTCGGGTTTTAACGGTTCCCAGGGGTTGACCGGTTTGGGCTGCGATCTCTGCATGGGTCAGCCCTTTGTAATACACCATTTCTAGGACGTGCCGCTGCTGATCAGGGAGTTGATCTAGGGCTGCCAAGACCTGCTTACGTCGCTCTGAGACTAGCACATCTTCGGCTGGGTCAGACAGGGTGGAGGGGGGCTGAATTATCGCGGCATCTTCGGAAGCGATCGCGGCTCTCTCAATCCGCCGTAAAACTCGCCAGCGATCAAGGGCGCGACTGCGGGTCAGCATAAATAACCAGGTATCTACCCGTCCTCGCTCAATCTTGTAAGAGTGTGCTTGTCGCCAAACCTGCCGAAAAACATCTAAGACAACTTCTTCGGTCTCTTCCACTGAGCCGAGGGTTTTAAAAGCAGCAGCATAAAGCACCTGAGCATAGCGATCGTAGAGTTGGGCGAGGGCCTCTTGATCTTGCCGGGCAATTCTCGCAATCAATAAAGATGCATCGGTATCTTCCTGGCCGGACATTTAAGCAGCTTAAGGTTCTCTAGGGTTTATAGCCTTTGGGGATCACTCAAACATCAGTTTCTACCTGCCGCAGCTAAAGCTCAACTTTTAGGCTGCTGCTTACCTTAAACGCTTCTAGGAAGCAAATTAATTCCAACTTCAACAAAGGAAACAAAGGATATAGATCCAAACTCAATCATCCAACGTATACCCATATAGATTGGCTCTATCAGGAATCATTTATATGACTTTGTCTACTCAATCACGCCGGAGGCTATCGTCCCGACGGGATCTGCTCAAATGGGGCCTCTGCGGTCTTGGGATTGCCGCAGTATCGGCTGTACCCAGCAAGCTTATTGCCCAAACCCGCCGGGGTGCCAAGGCACTCTCTTTTGCTGCAGATGATGTTGGCATTTTAAATTTTGCCCTATTGCTGGAAGAATTAGAGGCGGCATTTTATGCTGCGGTTGTTAAGTCCGGGAAGATTACCGACGCCAAAGAACTCGACTACATCAAAGCTTTGGGGTCCCATGAAGCCCAACACGTTGATTTTTTGCGTAAAGTTTTGGGCGACAAGGCCACCTTTGCCACCAGTGATATTAGTTTCAACTCCTCTGGGTTAGCAGCGACGATGAAAGACCGGGAAACGATCTTAAAAACCGCTGTCACCCTAGAAGATACTGGAGTTCATGCCTATAACGGAGCTGGACCCAGTCTAAAAAACCCAACTTACCTGCTGGCGGCAGGTTCAATTGTGGCAGTCGAAGGCCGCCATGCTGCCGGAATTCGAGGACTCCTGAATCAACCCGCTACGGAGCCCGATAGCGATCGCCTGGTCACAGACCGTGAGTTAACAGAATCCCTTAACCCCTTTAAGGGCAGAGCTTACGACGAGCTGTATACCCCCAAACAAATCACCGCCCTCGTCGGTTCCCTTAACGTGATCAATAATCCGATCACGGGTTCGCTTGTCGCTTAATACGGAGTTAATCAAAATGAAATTATTCTTACTGGCGACCCAGCCAATGGCTTTTTTGTCATCCCTTGGACATCAAGCGGGGGCTTTATTACGTCGTCCGATCACTGCAGTTCAAAGCCTGGTTTTGATTAGCATCCTGCTGCTAACCTCTCTGTTTGTGACTCCAGCTCCTGCCTACGCCCAGGCTACTTTGACGCCTCAGCAGGTTGTTGAATATGCTCTGACCCTGGAGAAACTAGAAGCTGACTTTTATCAACGGGCGATCGCTGCCATTGAGAGTGGCAGCTTGACTGTGCCCCAAGTTGCTCAAGACGCCCTGGTTTCCTATGGCGAAGATGAAGCCCAGCATGTAACAGACCTCTCCACTGTCTTAAAATCTCTGGGGGGTGATCCAGACACTGTTACAATTCCAACCAATCCTAACTACTTTGCGATCTTAAAGCGCGATCCCTTTGCCAATCCGGAGGATTTACTCCTGGCTGGTCAGTACGTTGAAGATCTGGGTGCCGCAGCCTATAAAGGCCAAGCAGGTAACTTATTAGCCGCTGGAGATGCTGCTGATACCATTTTGGCCGGGGCTTTAGAAATTCACAGTGTTGAGGCCCGTCACGCGGCCGGAATTCGCTATCTGCGGCAGACATTGCTAGGAGCTGACATTCGCCCCTGGATTCGCAATTCCAGCGAGGTGATTTATCAAGAGGTTCGTCCTGGTTCGGTGATTCCCTTTCAGTCAGACGCCTTTGATGGTTACGCGACCCAAGAGGAAGTCCTAGCCCTAGTGGGACCAATCCTGCAAGAAGCCCAGGCAACTCCAGGGCCAGTGCAACCAGCGCCAGTACAACCAACGCCCCAACCCCAGGCACCAAGACCGGTTCGGGCTTTGTGGTAAGTCACCGCTGACCGTTTCCCAAAGTTGAATTTCATCAAGGCAGGAGCAAGCGCTTCTGCCTTTTTGCTTGAGGTTCTAGCTACAGGTTCTTACTTGACTGAATTAGCGCTTGCCGCCTCATTCAAGGCAGCAGTTGAAGAGATCACTACACCCTCGTCCCTCAATAACTCTTGACAAGAAGATCAATAGAGTTAAACAAGGAACCGCTTAGTGGTGCAGAGAAGTCTTGAAAGTAGTGTTACTTAAGGATTCTTAAATTAAGACAAAAAGCGTCGAAAGAGGTGTTCCGTGAGAAGCTGAAGTTCCCCAACTCACAGCAACTCGAATGAAAACACCTCTACTCTATC
>JBGTDP010000207.1:0-17803 GCA_041748255.1 Thermosynechococcaceae cyanobacterium
GGTGGGGTGGCAGGGCGGCAATTTTTGATTAAAAGTCGTGATACGCTGTCACAGAGACAAGACATATCATGTTTTTTGTGCATGGAGGTCTTTGTCTATTTAACTTCTGCAAACTGAGAAAGTCTCCATGGCTATTTTGGATTCACGGGGTCGGTTATTTGGCAAGCTCAGCATTTTAGATGCCGGGGCTGCTTTGATCATCTTGCTAGCAATTATTGGGATCTTTTTTCTTCCGGGCAAATCTGGCACTGGCATAGCCCAGGTCAATGTCTCCACCAAGCCAGTGGAGGTTGATTTACTGATTCTGGGATTAAGCACTCGCAATCCTGAGGCCCTGATTCAACAGGGAGAGAAAACTAGCTTTATTATTCGGAATCAACCGTCAGGACAGGCTGAGATTAAGTCGGTGGAAATGTTGCCGCGAACGGTGGCGGTTTCTCAACCCGATGGCTCGGTCAAGGCCCTTCCTGACCCACGACCGGAAGCAGTCTATAGCAATAATTATCTCCTAACCTTAGAAAGTCGCGGTCAAGTTACCGGCAGTGGGCCTGTGATTGGTAATACCAAGATTCAGGTTGGTAGCCCGGTTAGGATTGAGGGAGAAGATTATACAGTTCCAGCCAGTGTACTTGCTGTTAGGGTCCGGCAGTAAACAGAACCCTGGGAAATAGTAAGAGTTGGAACGGAGAGGGAGGGATTCGAACCCTCGGATAGGCCTTAACCCATCAACAGATTAGCAATCTGCCGCTTTCGACCACTCAGCCACCTCTCCAGGTGAGCAAGGATTATCATAGCAGATCTCGCTATCAGCACTAGTACAATTCCATCTCTGAAAAGATCAAGTAACTTTCTGGAGCTTGCTTGAATCTCTTTTATAGCGAGCCTAAGCCGGTCTGATTCAGCTTTTATTCAAGCTAGTCAGGCTAGTGCGGTTGCCCTCCTTGGCGATCCTGCTGATACAACAGGTTCGATGCCCATTCGATGCCCAAACTGGAGTGCTTAAAACCCTTCAGTGTGAGGTGTCTTTCACGATACCTCGTCAGAGCTGTTTCTATTTGCTCTGGCTAGTGCACATTCTTTAAAGCCTTGTACGTCCCTGAAGGCAGAGGCAGCAGTAAGGTCTATGCTTTGGACGACGCTAAAACTGCCGTCGGTCTCTAGGACAACGGCGTCAACCTCTTCAATGCTGCCGCATCCGCTGATTCGGATTGCTGCTAGGACTTCCCCTTTGGCGACGCGCTTCTTTTTGAGAGTACTGTCTAGTAATTCACCTTTGAAGGCTAGCAGGGTAGGTTCGGCTTTGATCAGTGACTGAATTGTGTCTGTTCGCACCGCTAGCCAGGTCAGCAGGTACTGAAGACCAACCAATAATCCAATGCTTAACATCGCTTGGAGGAGCGATGTATTTTTTGAAAGTAGGGCACTCGCTAGGATAGAGCCAAAGGCAATGGTGACGACAAAATCAAAAGAGTTCCACTTTGATAGCGTGCGTTTACCTGAGATTCGCAGCCAGACAACTAGCCCGAAGTATGAAAGCGTCCCGGTTATCAAGGTATGTAAAATGGAGTCCCAACTGCCAAATAGGTCTGCTGCGAGTGAATAGTCCATGCGTAGCGCTCAAGAGGAAAGGCATGAACACAATAAAGCACTTTCTATCATTCAGCTTCCCAATAGAGATAGGTATAGACTAATAGGCGTTTAAAGCTCAAAATGACGGTGCGATCTAGCAGGTCGATTGTGAAAGTAAGACTTATTAAGGTAAAAGTGGGGAAAGGCTATCCTTAAGGAGATTTTTTCAAGCAGGACCAGTTGCAGTGATGAACTTAGGCTTGCCGGTGGTTACCCTGCCAAAGCTGGCTGAATTGCAGCACCCCATTATTCAGTCCCTCTCTGATCTCAGTGATCAGGCCCTATTGGATTTGTTTGAGCAGTCCCACCGGGAAAAAGGGCAGTACTTCACGGCCATTTACTGCCGCTATGCTCACCTGGTGTTTATTCTGGTCAAAAACCCAGAGCGATCGCCCAGTCAGAGTGAATACCTGTTTGCCAAAACTTGGCAGCATATTTATCACCAGTTAAAGAGACTCAAAGTCGGCGCGACGGCGATATCCAGCCAACCTAATCTACAGAGTTGGATTGTCAGCAATGCTGCTGGGTTTATTCAGCAGGCACCCCCAACCCTGGCTGAGAGTCGTTATTCTCTGGCTGCTGCCCCGCCGCCGCTAGGGTGCTATTTGTACGAAGCCTTGGACTGCTTGCCAGCTAGCCAGCGCCTGATGGTGATCATGGCAAAAACCTTTCACTGGAGCGAGATCCGCATTTCAGCTTATCTGCAGGCTGAAGGTGAACTGATTTCCCCTGCTGAGGTAAAAGTACACCTTCAAGCCGGGTATCAACGGCTAGAAGCCTGTTTGCCTGAGGACATTCAAGCCATCTACTTAGATGTCACGCCAATTCGCTCATGAACCGATTGAACTTAGATCGATGGGTGGGTGGGTGTTTGGTGATTTAATTTCCAGAGGGTGCTGGAGATCAAGTTGGTGAGGATATGGGCCAGAATTGGAATCAATAAATTTCCAGTACTTAAAACACTAAAGCCAAAGAATAGGCCAACAATGGTTGCCCAAACCACGTAGGGCCATTGTCGAGGGCTACTCAGATGCAAAATTCCAAAGCAAAGGCTTGAACCAATCAAACCTGACCAATTTAAACCCAAGGCGGGCAGCATAATGCCGCGAAACAGCAGTTCTTCACTTAAGCCCGGCAGGAGCCCCAACCAAATTAGGTCAGGCCATATCAGCGGCTTTAAGACCAACTGCAGGTAATAATCCGCAGATCGGCGGTAGCCAGGCCAAAATTGATAAACTAAAGCGCTGAGAATCGTAACGCTGGCGGCAGTTCCCACCCCCCACAATACTGCTGAACCTGACCAATGCAGGGAGATTATCGAAACAGAATCAAACTGCAGCCAAAGCTTTGCCGCTAGAAGGAGGACCACTGCCGTGACACCCATGGCAATCAGAATTTGAGTCCGAGTCAGGGGTTCCATCTCCGGTTGTTTTGAAGCGGGCTCAACCACGGGCATAATCTAGCAAGAACACTTTCCAACTTAGCAGCTATTAACCTCTGGAAAACAGTAAGGCTGCAAGCTTCAATCCGAAGACAGGGGCTTCAAAGTTGATAGATTTGGACCAAGCGCCTCCGGAGAAATGCCAGCTCGCTGGGACACCAGAACTCCGATCGCTTCTAGGTAGGAATTCACTTCAAGGGCTGAAATCCCTAAAGCTTGGGGCGAGACTTGCAGGGTGGTTTGATTTTCGGTCACGGTAATAATTTGAGCCTGGGCCTGGCTGAAGCTCAAGATTGCACTTCCCCCACAGGCCGTTGCGGGCACGACCACAGCATCAACCTCCTGGGCTTGAATAATTCCGGGTTGAGATAAGTCTTGAATAAACTGGGGGGCGCGGCTCAAACCGACCAATACCGAGGGTAAAAAAGTATACCCCAGTTCCTCGGCGGCGGCTCGGGGCTTTAGATTTGGCTCTAAGGGCAGCGGAGAAAGGGCGGGGGCATGGGCGCAGGGAACCTGAAACTGGCGCACAACCAAATGACTAATCACGGCTTCGGCGCCGGCCAGGGGATCAACTCCGCAGCCTTGGCGATAGTTTTGTAAGGCTTCACTGGTGGTGTCAGGGAAACGGGCAACGACTGCGATCGCCTCGGCCCCGGCCTGCTGGTAAATCAACCGTTCTGAGGCCCTTAACAAGCTATCAGGATTTTGCAAGGTTCCCCAAGTAGCCCCGGAGTCAGCGGTTTGCACCGATACCCCCAGGGGGGCATCGGTGATCAGATAATCGGTCAAACTCAGTCCCAGGGTTGCCCGAGTCGCCTCAGCCGCTTGGAGGTGGCGCAGCTGTAACCCCGGTTCAATCCCTTGATCTAAAACCAACCCAATCCGATTTTGAGCCACGGGTTTTAGCCCCCATTGACCGGCGGCAAACCGGTCTAGACCATAGCCTTCAACATAGAGGCCATTGGGGAGCGGCCAGTAAAGCTGAGCCCCATTCAAAACATTCGGATGGGTAATCAAGCGATCGCAAACCTGGGCCATGGCTCGGGCAACAGGCAGGGCATCCCCAGCATAGCCACCGATGGCTGCCCCAATTCCCGTCGGGACAATCAAAACAACGGTAAAAGGCGGCAGGCTCAAGAAGATTTGACAGACTCTAGACTCACAACTGCCTCAACCTGAACTTTTTGGTCCTCAACCTTAGTAATTGCCCAGCGCAGAGGCTCTCCCTGCTGGTGAAGTTCAGCTTCAATTTTTTCATGCAGAACCCAAGGAGATTCCTGAGCATCGATTTCAGCGGTGATAAAGTGAGTTGTCATTGGCCTTGGGGATAAAGGAGCTAAATTAGCAACTATTTTTGAAACTGTCCAAACTGCAGGTTGTAAACTACATCTTCTTTTTCGGTTTCTAGCTTAAGGTCCGATCGCGGGTAAGAAACGCACAGCAGGGCATACCCTTGATCAATTGCTTCTGCGCCAATCCCCATTCCTTCGCTTTGGTCAACTGAGCCGGAGAAAATCTGGGCGGCACAGGTTGTACAAACCCCCGTATTGCAAGAATTGGGTAAGTCTAGGCCAGCGGCGGAGGCAGCCTCTAGAATCGTCTGATCTTCTGGGACTAAAAGGGTATGGTGACTTCCCTGATGTTGAATCTCAACGGTGTAGGTCTTAGCCATAGACGCAGTTAAGCCGGGATATTTTCTTAGGTTTGTTCTATTGTTTCACATAAACCGGCTCTGCTCTGGGGGTTGCTCCAGCCCTAGAGCAGCGAAGATCCATCTTTGGCAAGGGGCTTAGGCAGTCATTAAGTGTTTCAATTTTGCCTGTCTATCTGCGGCAATGATATGGGTTGCTTTGGTGGCAGAGATCGGTTGAGAAAAGAAATATCCTTGTCCATAACCACACTTGATTGCTTTAAGTTGGGCTAGCTGGGCTGCGGTTTCAACCCCTTCTGCGGTTACATCAATCCCCAGGTTTTGGGCCAGCATCACAATTGTCTGCAGGATTGATTTATGCTCCCTCCCTGTCTGAGAAGGGTTATCCAGGCTGTTGACGAAACAGCGGTCAATTTTCAACATATCTACCGGAAAATGATGCAAGTAGCTTAAAGAAGAGTAGCCGGTCCCAAAATCATCCATGTAGAGCTGAATTCCCAAAGCTTTTAGTTTCAGGAACAGGGTGGATGCTAGCTGAGTATTTTCAATCAAAATACTTTCAGTAATTTCTAGCTTTAAACTGCGAGCATCTAGTCCGGTCTCTACTAAAATTTGCTTGATTTGATCCAGCAGATCGGGTTGGGCAAATTGCCTGCCAGAGATATTCACACTAATCGATAAAGGGACATCTTTGGGAAACTGTCGCTGCCATTGGGCCATTTGTCGGCAAGCCTGCCGTAGTACCCACTGCCCCAGAGGAACAATCAGTCCAGTTTCTTCAGCCATCGGAATAAACGCTGCTGGTGAAACCAGCCCCCGTTGGGGATGCTGCCACCGTAGTAAAGCTTCAAACCCGATCAAATTAGCGGTTTCTAAGGATACGATCGGTTGATATTGCAGCTCAAAGGGTTGGTTATTGACTCTTTCTAGGCTATCCACCGCTCGCTGCAGGTCGGTCTCTAACTGCAAAAGTGCCAGGGCCTGTTCATGCATACCCAAGCTAAAAATTTCATAGCGGGCTTTGCCCAGGGTCTTGGCCCGATACATGGCTATATCAGCTTCCCGCAAAAAGTCTTCAGGAAGCTTATGGTCAGGAGTACTCAAGGTGATGCCAATGCTAGCGTTGGTAAAAACCTCATGGCCATTTAAATCGAAGGGCAATGCCAGACTCTGTTGAATGCGATCAGCAACCCGAGTCACATCACTGACGTGACGAATGTTCTCTAGGAGGATCGCAAACTCATCACCGCCCAGTCGGGCAAAGGTATCGCCAAGCCGCAGTTGAAATTTTAATCTTTGGGCGATCGCACTCAATAATTGATCCCCCGCCTGGTGCCCAAGACTATCGTTGACAACTTTGAAGCGATCAAGATCTAAAAAGAACACTGCAAAACTAAAATCATCCCGGCGTTTGAGCAAATGAATTGCCTGCTCAAGCCGATCTAAGAACAATGCCCGGTTAGGGAGCTGGGTGAGTTGATCATGAAAGGCATTATGGCGCAATAAGTCTTCTGCCTGCTTGCGTTGGGAGACATCACGGGAATGAATCACAATTCCGCTTACGGATGGATCGGCAAGCAGATTGCTACCTGTTGACTCTAAGACACACCAAGAACCATCTTGGCGTAGAACCTGAAACTCAGTCCTAGAGAGATGGCTTTCGGCGGTCTGGACGATCTCCTGCAAGTGGGCAACTGCCTGGATAAGATCATCGGGATGAATTAACTCAAACACACTCTTACCAAGCAAATCCTCTGCCTGATATCCCAAAACTGTTTTGTGAGCAGGACTCGTATACTTAATGGTTCCATCCAGCCCCAGAATGGTAATCAAATCTGTGCTGTGTTGAATCAAGCAGCGAAACTTTGCTTCGTTTTGCTGCAGCGCCACCTCTGCTTGCCGCTTTTGGTCAAGCAGTTTCCGATCCTGCAAGGCATGGGTGACTGCTGGTCCTAAACGTGCCAGTCGATCTTTGAGTAGGTAGTCTGCTGCCCCTTGCTTCATACATTGAACAGCTACTTCCTCACTGATGCTCCCCGTCACGACAATCAAAGGAATATCCCAACTGCTCTGTTGTAGTATCTCTAAAGCTTGAAGGGCATCAAACTGCGGTAGCGTATAGTCAGCAAGAATCAGATCAAACCCCTTAGGTAAAGCAGCCAGATAATCCTGCTGGGTTTCCACCTGCTGCCACTGGGGATCAAAGCCTGACTGCTGCAGGGCTTTAACCAGTAATAGGGCATCATCAGCTGAATCTTCAAGAATCAGAAGTGACAAGGGTGTAACCATAATCTTGGTCCACTAGGTTAATTGAATATGTTTAAGAAGTTGAATAAATAAATTTTGGATTTAATTCAAGTTTAAATCCCAAAAGCCATTGGCTTTGGAACGTTAAATGGCCCCCTCAAGAATAATGCTTAGGAATCTTTGCTAGTGATAACAGTGCCTTAAATCTATCAAAATGGAGTCTCAATGCCTAATTCAACCCCCTAAAGCGCTTTATCCCCTCTTCTAGGCAGTTAAATCTAGTAAAACAACCTTTTGCCTGTTTTTAATCATTCTCAGGATAGAGTTACCCCTGCTCCAGAGAACTTCCCAGACTACAGTAACCATAGGGTTTAGCTTGAATCATTCCTGCTTTTTGAAGAGTTGTTTGGTTCAGGCAGAGTGAAGTAGAAGCTTGCCCCCTGGTTAATTGCTGCTTCAGCCCAAACTTGCCCTCCATGTCGATGAATCACTCGCTGGACGATCGCTAAGCCGACTCCTGTTCCTTCATACTCCTGGGGAGAGTGGAGACGTTGAAAGACACCAAAGAGCTTGTGGACGTAGTTCATGTCAAACCCCACCCCATTGTCTTTAACAAAATAAGTTGTGCGGTTCTCAACCTGTTGGCAGCCCACTTGAATTTGAGCAACTGGCTGCTGACTCGTGAACTTAAGGGCATTGGAGAGCAGGTTAATCCAAACCTGCATCAGGAGTAATGGATCGGCCTGGCAGAGCGGTAGTTGATCGAGCAGGAATTCCACCTGCCGATTCTTCCAGTCCGCCTGTAGATCCATCCACCCCCGCTGGACTAGATCAGCCGGAGCTACCGATTGTTTTTGCAGCGGCTGACGGCTGAGGCGGGAGAAGGTTAGCAAGTCATCCACGAGATTGCCCATCGTCTGAGCATTGTGCTGAATTCGATTGAGATAATGACTGGCTTGAGCGGGAAGCTGGGAATGATAGCGCTCAAGGAGCACCCGCGAGAATCCGTGCATGGCTCGCAGGGGAGCACGCAGATCGTGGGAGACAGAGTAGCTAAAAGCTTCTAACTCCTGGTTGGCAGCCTCCAGCTCCTCAGCCCGATGGGCTAAGTCTTGATTGAGTTGAGCCAAGCGCTCGTAGGCTCGGGCCCGCTCAATGGCCGCCCCAAGCATGCGACAGGCAGCCAGGAGCATATCTTGCTGAGGTGCAGCTTGCAACCTGGCAAGACTCCGGGATTCCAGCGTCAAGGTGCCAATGATCTGGCCATCAGCTTGCGGAATCGGAAAAATCCCTAGTTGACCAATGGCAGGATGGCGGAATGCTGGAACGGCATTGGGTTGGTTGGCATAGTCACTGACAAATCGGGGATTGCCAGTTTCAACGACCTGCCAAAGCAGCCCCTGACCGTAGGGAATGCCTTGATCTAGAAGCTGCTGCATTTCTAGCACTGCCGGTTGACCACAAATGGCCACAAATTCGGCGCTGAACTGATTGGTGAGGGTTTGGGCGGAGGCTTGGCTAGTATCTGTAGCGGACTGGATCACCTTGACATCTCCAAAGGCGGCCCCCATGACTTCAACAAGATACTCCAGGGCAAACTGAGCCATCTGTTTAAGCTTGTCAGAGGTTTGTAGCTGTTGCGTCAGCCCCAGCAGAAAGCTTAAGCGTTTAACCTCAGTATCCATGCGCTCCTGGGAAGCCTCACTCGGCTGGGGCTGATCCGGTTCTAAGTTCATTTGGCAATCTCTGAAGGGACCGGCAGCCGCAGGGTGACACCTTTTCTGTTTTAGTCCATTTAGACTGAAAATGCTTTGTTTCAAGGATTTCCCAGGCGCGAAGGAATTCCTCAGAACTGCGAGGGAGTAGCTGCCCTACTCAAGACAATGCTTAAGGGCTGCTGCCAGGTCTCGGGCCGTGGCGTAGCGATCGCCAGGTTTGGGTTTAGTTGCTTGGGCAATCACAGCCCGCAGGGGGTCGGTAAGGGGAAGGTCAGGGATTTGGAGTCGCTCTCCCTGGCCGCGATCGCAGTAGAACTTATTGGGGTTTTTGCCCGTGAGCAAAAAGATCAGCGTTGCTCCCACCGCGTAAAAATCCGACTGAATTTGGGGATGGCCCAGCTCTTGTTCCGGGGCACTGTAACCCTCAATTGAAATCCGGGTGCCAGGAAGGGATCCGACTTCCTTGACCGTCCCAAAGTCAATTACCACAACCTGCCCATCTAACTTGCGCAGCAGATTACTGGGTTTGATATCCCGGTGAATCACGGGCGGCTGTAAGTGATGGAGATAGTCTAAAACCTCACAGGTTTGCAGCATCCAGTCAATTGCTTGCTCCGGGGCTGCCGGTCCTGTCTCCAGCACCCGTTTATCTAAGCTTTGTCCATGAATCAGTTCCATGGTCAGATAGGTTTTATTTTTCTCAACGAAACAATCAAAAAATCGAGGGATGGCAGGATGATCAAGGGATTGCAAGATCCGGGCTTCCCGGAGAAATAGCTCCTTGGCCTTGGGAACCTCAGCCATATCCGCTTTGATTTCTTTTAAGACCTGAAGTTGAGGCCCTTGGGCGGGGGGAAACCAGACCAGGTAGGTAACCCCCATCCCCCCTTGACCTAACATTCGCAGCAATTGATAGCCATGAATGGTTCCTTGAATCCAAATTGGCTGACCACAGTGAATGCAGAACAAATTATCAGGCGGATTCCCGGCATGGTCGCAGTCGGAATGGTTGAAGAAAGCAACCGTTGCTTCTGAGGAACTATCCGATCCCCTTGGGTCTGCTGCCTCAGGAACTAAGGGAATCACCTCAAATCGCAACATTGGCCCATTGGGTGCTAGCTGAATCAGACTGCCGCTGGTCAAAACCCCTTGAGAGACTAGCTGGTTGTTTACAAAGGTGCCATTGGTCCCCTGGCTCAGGAGCTGCCACCGTTCTTGAGCATCGGTCCCCAGATTGTGAAGCTCTACATGATAGCGAGATACCAAAGCATCTGCTAAGACAATGTCGTTATCCAGGGAACGGCCAATCCGAATTTTTGCTGGATTTGAAAATTTCCATTCCTCAATCGGCGCTTGTTGCTGTGGATCGAGCAGCGTGAGTATAACCACACCTAGTTACCAGTGGAGATGAAGATTGTTCAGCCAACGTTAAAGCATTGATTAGGACTCAGCCCGAAGCAAAATCCGAACGGCTACAGCTGTGATGTTATCGTGCCCGTTACAGGTATTGGCAAGATCAACCAGTTGATTTAGACCTTTTTTAAGATCTGATTTCTCCTGCAACAGCGGCTCCAAGTGACTAGCGCTATGGTTTTCAAGAAAGTGGTTGTCACTGAGACCATCAGAACTCAAAATTAGCAATGTGTCTTGATCAATGGTGAACGTTTGGATCTCAGGTTTGAGCAATCTGCTCGGGCGGGGACCCAGGGCTTGGGTAAGTTGATAGGTATTAGGACCGCTAGTCGCTTCGGAGCTTGTCTCAGTAGCTGCCCCGGAGGCCGCCAATTGCGTTTCTCTATGGCCAACTACATGATCGATCGTGAGGGCTTCTAAAGAATTGCTGGCCGTCAGCCGATAAAGGCGACTATCCCCAACATGGGCAACGCGCACCTGGGTATCTTCTACTAAAACAATCACCAGGGTTGTCCCCATGCGACTGCTGCCACTGCGAGTACTTTGCTGATTGAGGAGATAGATTGCCTGGTTGGCCCGATGGATGGCTTCTAGAAGACTATTTTCATCGGGAAGCTCCTGTTGCCAGTGATGCTGAAAATAGGCTTCAAGGGTCGTTGCGGCTAAAGAACTTGCCACTTCTCCATTTGCATGGCCTCCCATGCCATCACAGAGAATATAAAGTCCTCGCGCCTGAGTCTTTTCCCCCAAGGAGCTATTAACCTGGGTCAGGTGCGATCGGACAATAAAAAAGTCTTCGTTATGATCTCGCTGCCGTCCACAATCTGTCTTGGCTGCCGCTTCTAGTCGGGCTAAATCACTGGCCAAGGCATGGGTGGGAGCGTCTTGTTCATTTTCCAGGGAGGAGGCAGGGGCTAACAGTTTCGTCGGGGCCATGTCAGTCGGATTGGGGGTAGGAGATTCCTGTCGGATATCCCTGCCCAAGGGGAGTATGGGCAAGCCTCGGTCACAGGTATTCTCAAGGGCAAGGCGATCAATCTCTCGGGCAGGAGTGAGTCTTAAGCTAATACCACACTGCTGGCAAAACTTGTTGACCTCAGGGTTTTGAAATTGACAGATAGGGCAAACAATCATCGGCAGTGCTGCTGAATTCCTGGCAGATTGGCAGGCGCTAGAGTGGGCAATATTCTCTGAACCCTGCTAATAGAGTGCCCAGGCTGAGAAAAAAACCTAAGTTTGAGTTTGTTGACGCAGTAATCTTAGTTCTAAAGGCGTCAGGTCTCGCCACTGCCCTGGTTCTAGACCCTGAAGCTGCAAATGGGCGATCGCCACTCTGACTAATCGTAGGGTGGGAAAGCCAACCGCGGCGGTCATTCGCCTTACCTGGCGGTTGCGACCTTCTGTGAGCGTGATCGCTAGCCAGGCCGTCGGCACGGCTTTGCGAAACCGGATTGGGGGATCGCGGGGCGGTAAAGCGGGAGCTGTGGGGAGGATCTCAACCTGGGTGGGACGAGTCCAATAGGTTTGAATCTTGATCCCCTGACGGAGAGAGTTTAAGGCCGCTTGATCGGGAACCCACTCTACCTGCACCCAATAGGTGCGAGGATGACCAAAGCGGGGATGACTTAACCGATGTTGTAGGGAACCATCATCGGTGAGCAACAATAATCCTTCACTGTCACGATCTAAGCGACCCACCGGGTAGACAGCGGGGATGGGAATATAGTCTTTAAGGGTTGGAGCGGAACTTCCCTGGGGATGGCTAAATTGGGTAAAAACCCCATAGGGCTTGTAAAACAGCAGGTATCGAGCCACTTTTTGCGGTCATGAACGAATACGCTAATCTGAGAAAGGCCAAATTAATCAGCCTCTGCCGCCTCTGCGATTGACTGCAGAGAAAGTCAGTTTAATTCATTTATCAGGGACTCACCCACTTTCCTAGATGGATCTGCTCCGTTCACTGCCCCTGGGGCTCTATTTAGAACAGCCTGTTACCTGGTTGCATCGGTTAGATCCCAGGGTTAAGCTGGCCTGGCTGATGACTTTTCTGCTCTCCCTGGTGCTTGCTGACGCTAGTTGGCGACTGATGCTGGTGGGCTTGTTGATATTCTTGACCTTGAGTGCTCGGATCCCGTTACGAGTCTGGCGGCGGCAGATTGGTTGGTTAATGATTCTCAGCCTGCTAATTTTTTTGTTGACGGCCTTGGCCCCCGATGGGCTGGCAGTCAGCTATTCCCCTCGACTTCCTAGCCAAGAATTAGGTTTTGCCCAGTCCTCCCAGCTAAAAACCCAACCCCCCCGGCGAAGCCTTCGAGACTATATTTTCTGGTGGCAGCGCTCCCCGCAACTGCCTGAAGGTTCCGCAGCCGTCGATCTGCCCGAACCCACTGGCTATCAGTATCTGCTGTTTGAGCAGGGGCCGGTGAAGATTACCCGCCGCTCTCTAGAGCTGGGGATTCGCACTAGCACCTTAATCTTTACCCTGATCTACGGCACGAATTTATTTTTATTGACTACCGCCCCAGAGGAAATTACTGCTGGTCTGGAAAGCCTGATGCAACCGTTGCGGGGGTTAAAGTGGCCGATCACCGAAATCACCCTCACCTTGACCTTGTCCCTGCGGTTTATCCCCTTGGTGTTAGAGGAAATTCAAAACCTGATTCGCTCGATTAGCACTCGGGCCATTAGCTGGCGAAAGTTAGGGGTGCGGGGGGGCTTGCAAATCTGGTTGATCTTGGCCGATCGCTTGCTAGAAAACTTGTTTTTGAGGGCAGAGCAGATTGCCAGTGCCATGAAGGTCCGAGGCTTTACCAGCCCCAATCAGCACCGGATTGAGTGGTACCAGCTGCGCTTGAGGGGCCAAGACTGGTTGGCCCTGGGCTGTCTGGTGTTGGTTTGGGGAACTCGATTTTGGCTGGGGGGGCCAGCTTAGGCTGGTTAACCTGAGAGGTCATAGAAGATGAAACCCTGGTTGTGGCGTTCACTGCCCCTAGAGCAACGCAGTGGTGCGGCTGTGTTTGCAGCTTTGTTTCAAGGGCTTCCGATTGCCACACTGCTAGAGAGTCCCAATACACCTCCCTATCCTCCTCAAGCTCGTTATTCCATTTGTGCTGGGGGTCCCCGGATGATTGACGGGCAACCTCAAGTGTGGACCCCTAGAGTGGGAGGCATTCTTCCCTGCCTGCGGGGGTTACTTAACCATGTCACCCTGCCTGACTTTCTCCCAGATTTACCGTTTACAGGTGGCTGGTTAGGCTGGTTAGGCTACGATTTAGCCTGGGAAATTGAACAACTACCCTGGTTGCGCTCGGATGGCTTGCCCTTTCCAGTGGCTTACTGGTACGAGCCGGAATGTTTTGCGGTTCTCGACCACCAGCAGCAAATCTTGTGGTTAGCCGCTAGCTATCCCGGACAGTTGGATGGGCTGGAGTACCAGCTTTCTGTCTCTGTGGATTTGCCTGTCAGGGGGATCATTGCTAGGAATTCTGGAAATCTTCAACCGATCTTTCATCGCTCCCAGATGGCCTATGAAGCAGCCGTGCGCCAAGCCCAAAGATACATTCAAGCCGGAGATATCTTTCAAGCAAATTTGTCCTTGCGGTTTGAAGTTCAGACTCGGATCGATTGCTGGAGACTCTATCAGGTTTTGCAACAGATTAATCCCTCTCCCTTTGCCTGTTATTGGCAAACGCCCTGGGGAGCAGTGGTCAGTTGCTCCCCGGAACGGCTGGTGCAACTGCAGGATCGCCAGGCCCAGACCCGTCCGATCGCCGGAACGCGATCGCGTGGTGCCACCCCGGACCTGGACCGCCAACAAGCCCAGGATCTAGAGACGAATGCCAAAGAAAAGGCTGAACATATCATGCTGGTTGATCTAGAGCGAAATGATTTGGGCCGGGTTGCCCAACTGGGATCGGTTAAGGTAAATGAGTTTTTAACGATTGAGTCCTATAGCCATGTAATGCATCTAGTCAGCAATGTGATCGGATTTCTGGCACCGGAATTTGACCCTGTTGATTTAATCAAGGCCATGTTTCCGGGCGGCACCATTACCGGCTGTCCTAAGGTGCGCTGCCTGGAAATCATTGAGGAACTTGAACCCGAGCGGCGAAGCTTGTTTTATGGCTCCTGTGGTTATCTTGATCAGCGGGGAAATTTAGACCTTAATATCCTGATCCGCACGCTGCTGGTTTCATCTCCTCAAAGAGGAAAGGCGAGCGAGGATATAGCCCCTGCCTGGATCTGGGGTCAAGTTGGGGCGGGAATTGTTGCCGATAGTGACCCAGCCCAGGAATGGCTGGAGTCCTTGGCCAAGGCTGAGGCTCAGCTTGCTGCCTTAAACCACTGTTAATACTCACGTCAAAGACCCTAAGAGTTATCCCGTCGATAAGAACATGTTTGAGAAGTCGGGTTTGTGATTCTGAGTGGAGCCTAGCGGAACATTCACAAAGTGTGTCCTCAAGGACTTAGAATCTAGGGTTTGAGCACCAACTAAAGTTGCTTCACTCTACTCTGGCTCCGTACCCTGCGAGAAGCAAGCTACAGCATGACATTTAGAAGCTTTTCAAACGCCTTCTAAGGTCTGATAAAATCTTGTTTTGATCTCTACTTGATTAAGCTCTCGCACCCAGTCAGAGGCAAAACCAAACCAATGCCCGCCGAAAATTATTTAGATCATCCCACCTTAGGTTTGTTGTTTGGCGTTTGCTTGATTGAAAATAATCGCGAACTCTATACAACCCTTTATGCCCAACGGCTATTTTTCTCGGTAGTCAATGGCTCAGAGGGCTATGAATTTGAGCCGGTCAGTCGCACTGAAGCCCGGATGATCGTTGAGAGTCGCCTGAGAATTTTGCGTCGTTCCGGTCAACTAAAAGCCTATAGTCAGCTTCAAAAAATTCACAAACGGACTTTTCAATGAAGGGCAGTGACAATCTCTCACTTTCAGGGCGAATTGCCGTCCTTCGCAAAACGTTGCCTGAGTCCGTGCGGTTAATTGCGGTGACCAAGCAAGTTCCGGTCTCAATCATGCGGCAAGCTTATGCAGCCGGAATTCGCGACTTTGGGGAAAGCAAGGTCCAAGCAGCGATCGCCAAACAGGATCAACTGCAGGACCTTGCAGATGTTACCTGGCATATGATTGGGCATCTGCAAACCAACAAAGCCAAACTCGCCTTAGAGCGGTTTGACTGGATCCACTCCGTGGATAGCTTAAAAATTGCTCGGCGGCTAGATTCCCTGGCAGCAGAGTTAGGCCGCCAACCTCAGGTTTGCTTGCAGGTCAAAATATTGCCTGATCCCGGCAAATATGGTTGGAGTGAAGCAGAACTGATCACAGATTTGCCTCAATTAGATCAGTGCCAAAACTTAACAATCCAGGGTTTAATGACTATTTTACCCCTGGGCTTAAATTCAACAGAAGCAGTTAATGCCTTTGCACAAACTCGACAGCTTGCTGATGTTATTCGTCATAAAGGTTGGTCTCATCTTGCCATCACCCAACTCTCAATGGGGATGTCAGCAGATTACTTGCTAGCGGTTAAGGCGGGGGCAACAATGGTTCGGATTGGACAGGCCCTGTTTGGCCAACGTCCTGAATAAAACTATTAATGGGGTAATTAGTCAATAATGATTTGAAGAACTAATTTTATTCAGAGTTAAGTATAAATTTTTTTTACTGGTGCTTAAGGGTCAATTTTCCGCTATCCTTTTAGGCAAAATTGTCTGTTAAAGAACGGGTTTAAGAAGGCTGTTTAACTAGATCTGGTAGTCCTGGATACATTTGTTCCAAGGGCTGTGATCGGCAGATAAATTTCTTAAGCAAATTTCTTTGATATTTCCGTTCTTAATACTTGACAGATCAGCGTGTTTCCTCATACTTAAAGGAAGCTCTCTATAAGTCGTAACTGTTGTAATGGAGCATGAGCCGTGAGTAATGTGTTTGGAAAATTAAGAAATTTTATGACTGGGCTTGAGCGGCCCGATGAAGAGTACGAGTATGAATACGACTATGGGGATGCCGAGGGGGAAGACTATCAAAAAATTTATAAAACAGAACATTCAAGGGTGAGTCCAGAGGCCCAATTGCCTGCGCCTACTTTTACTCAAACTGGGCCAGGAGCAGGGATGAATTCTGATATGGGTTCTAGCATGAGTATGAATAATGTCGTGCCTGGGGCTAGCAAGTGGTGGGGGGCTGTAGCGGAAGTAATTGTGATTGTGCCTCGGAGCTTTGAGGAAATGCCCCACGTGATCACAGCACTCAAAGAGCGCAAGTCAGTGGTGCTTAATCTAACCATGATGGAGCAACAAGAGGCTCAGCGTTCGGTTGATTTTATCGCCGGGGCCACTTTTACAATTGATGGCCAGCAAGAACGGATTGGCGAAAGTATCTTTCTGTTTACCCCTAGCTGTGTCCAAGTCAGTACAAACTTAGCGCCGGCTCAGGAGCAGCCTACCTCCCAGGCAAGTGCCGCCCGTCCCCCTGCCCCAACAACCGCATGGGCAAATGCTCCAATGCCGGTTGCTCAGTAGGAGTCACTCCTGGAGACGCTTAGGAGATTTGGACCTAGCCCAGACATCCTGATAGTCAAGCTATGGGAGATGAGAGAGTTCCTTGACGGTAAAACTTGGCATTATTGGCGGCGGGATCATGGGGGAGGCACTGATATCCCGTCTGCTGTCTCGGCAGCTTTATCGGCCAACTGAGGTTTTAGTCAGCGATCCCAACAGCGATCGCTGTCGCTATCTATCAGAGCACTTCGGGGTTCAGGTATCGGAGGACAATCAAGCAGTGCAATCGGCACAGATGTTGCTGTTGGCAGTTAAACCACAGGTTTTTCCCGCGGTTGCTGCTCAGCTTAAGTCAGCGCCAATTAAAAGTTCACTGGTGGTCTCAATTCTAGCTGGGGTTCCCCTGAAGACTCTGGAGCAAGCGTTTCCTGGGGTGCCTATGATCCGGGCAATGCCCAACACCCCAGCAACTGTTGGAGCCGGAATCACGGCTCTGGCAGCGGGTGAACAGGCGCAACCGGTTCATCTGACTCAGGCTGAGCAAATTTTCCAGGCTGTGGGGGAAGTGGTGGTCGTAGAAGAGTCCTTGATGGATGCAGTTACAGGGCTTTCAGGTTCGGGGCCAGGCTATGTCGCCGTGGCAATTGAGGCCCTGACCGATGGTGGAGTGGCGGCGGGTTTGCCCCGGGAGATCGCAGCCAAGTTAGCCCTGCAAACTGTTCTGGGTACTGCGGAGTTACTTCAAGAGACCGGACTGCACCCGGCCCAGCTCAAAGATCGAGTCACCAGTCCTGGGGGAACCACAATTGCCGGAATTGCCGCCTTGGAGACATCCAACTTTCGGGCTGCTTTAATAACCGCCGTGCAAGCTGCCACCCAGCGGTCAAAAGAGTTAGGAAGTCTTTGAGCGACCCTTACCTGTGGTCAGGATCTAGAGTTTAATTTGGGACATTTTTACCCTTACCTCACCGGGATCAGGATCTGGGCAATTTTACTGCTGGCATAGACGTGCTGCAATTAAAAAGGGCTGTTTAATTTCTTCTGATCCTCAGGGCAAACGCATACTCAAGCAGCAAGGATGCGTGAGAGATAATCATTGTCCCATCCAGCCTGGAGACGTTTAGCCTTTATGCCGCCCTTAGCAGAGGTATCATGACGCAAGAGGTTGAGAGCGACATGCCGGATAAG
>JBGTDP010000208.1:0-22004 GCA_041748255.1 Thermosynechococcaceae cyanobacterium
ATCCCCATCGACTAGCAAAACTCTTCGCCCTTGCTGGGCCATAGAGGCAGCCAAATTGGCCGATACTGTTGATTTTCCTTCTTTGGGCACAGAGCTAGTTACGACAATAACTTTGAGATCCTTATTGTCGCTGAGAAATCCCAGGCTAGCCTGTAACATCCGGAATCTTGGATTGACGGGGGCAGCTAGAGAACTCCCATTCATTTCTAAAGTGGATCTGCCTGATCCTCCATTGAGAAGGGGGATTTTTTTTGCCTCCTTCATGGCCGGAACAACTCCTAGTAAGGGCAAACCAAATATTTCCCTTGCCACTTCAACGCTCTTGAGGGATTTGTCTCTCGCTTCTAAGATCAAGGCAGTTGCAACTGAGAGCAACAGACCTAGCAATCCACCTGTGATCAAGAGTAAGGATTTGCGTGGGGCAGCAGGCTTTTCAGGCACTAAAGCTGCCTCAATAATTCGGGCATTATTGACCGTTTCATTCTCGGAAATCCGGGCTTCCTGAAGCTTACTGAGCAGGGCTTCATAGGTTGATTGAGCCGCTTCCCGACGGCGTTCCAGCTCACGCAGTTCCTGTTCTAGCTTAGGGATATTGTCAATGCGTTTTTCATAAGCAGCCTTGGCCTTGGACAAAGCCGATACCTGACGGGCCAACCCCAAGCGAGTTACCTCTGAGTTGACTAGCCCATCAATGAGATTTTGTTTCTGTTCCCCAATTTGCAGGTTTGCATTCGATTTTTGCTTTTGCCCTCCGACAACTTGGCCGACTCGTCCTTTTAAGAGAGACTTCAAACTCGCTTGTCTATCTTTGAGATCGGCAATGATCGGATGATTGTCTTGGTAGCGCGTCCGTTGCACAGCTAACTCTCGCTCTACCTCTTGTAATTCCTCTAGAGCTTTTTGAACTCCTGGAGATTGGCTGAGGGAGCTTGCACTAATCGCTGCCTGGGAATTCATCCCGGCCTTTCTCTGCAGCTCCTCAGTCTGAGCATTGGCCTTGGCTAGCTCAGCCTCAGTTTGAGTGACTTGATTTTCTAAGTCGGTAATTGCCGCTACCGCTGAGGTTGATTCCTGCTCTAGATCGACAACGTTATTTTTTTCTTTGAAATTCCGCACTGCCACTTCTGCTTGACGGGTTTGAGCTTCTGCCCCAGGCAACTGTTTTTCAATAAATGTTCGAGTCTCCACAGCTTCAGCCCGGTTCGCTCCGCGACCATTTGTAAGATAGATACCCATTAGAGTATTCACCACTGCTGCCGCCTTTTTCGGGTCTGGATCTTTGTAAGCAACTTGCAGCACATCTGCCCCCTGCACATCTGTTACACTCATCTGCTCCTCAAATTCTCTAGGTTTTAGAGAGGTCCCTTTATCATTTTTAAGATCTAGGGCGTCAATTGTCTTTTGCATAATTGGATTTGAACCAAGTACCACTGCCTCTGTGTCCAGAGGATTTCCTTGCTCGACCAAAGGGGCTAATTGTCCTATCTCTCTGCCTACGTCTGTGAGAGAAGTAGTTGCATCTCGCTTCTTAAACCGGAGCATGCCCTCAGCTTGATAGATAGGGGTGGCTAAAAACGCATATAGGGTGGCGATCAGTAAAATAGCCCCTAAGGTGACGGAAGCAGGCAACCAGCGCCGTCTTAAAATTAACCAATATTGCTCAAACCCAATTAAAGATTCGGTGGATTCCATACTTTGCGTATCAAATCCTGGTAGGCTTTTCATTCAAAAATTCCTTTGCATAGCCAATATAAAAAGGTCCCTGAAACGAAGACCCATAAGGCAGCCAACTAGTAAGTTTAGAGATCTGCTAGTTGGCTCTAATCAGAACTTACGGCGGTTGTTATACAAAAACAACTTCTTTACCACCTCAAGCTTGGAAAGTTTAATGCTTTGCTTTCCAGGACCAAGAGAGTGTTTAAAAGGTCTAAACTGTCATTCCGAGAGCAGCGAAACAAAGGATTCTCGATTTCGAACCGCTACCTTGAGATGCTTCACTACTTACCCTGCGGGAAGCTAGCTATAGCTTGACATTAGGTACTTCTCAAACAGCCTCTAAAGATTAGGGGCAAGGGTGTAAGTTATGAGTAAATTGTTCTTTTCTCCAAATCCAATCTTACTCTGCATTTAATAGATTCACTGGGCTATGTTGCAAAAAGTAATTTGCTGATAGGAATTAGTTAGATAGTTAGAGTCAGACCATCAGCCCTAATGCATTTAGCGGTATGGCCAAATTTCTTGATCTTCTACTGTGAAGGGCAAAAACTTTCAATCCTGCCTTACTCAACTTCATCGGGATCAATGCCCAACTCCCGCAGCTTTTTTGCCAGTTGCTCTGCCCGCTGTTGTGCTTGCTCTGCTCGTTCGCCAGTCGTCAAAATCCATTTCCCCTCTGCATCTTGCCAGCGCAACCATCGTCCCTGCGCACCTTGATATTCACCCTGCCATACCCCTAATCCTAAATCCAGTTCCTCGAACCAGTGATACTGCTCGGGTAGGGCAAGGACCTGGTAGCGAGTCCCTACTAACTGGAATAACCGGAATTGATTTTCGTAGCGGTCAAATATTGCGTAGTAGGGAATCCGCAATATTTGCTCATAGACCTGCCATTTTGTGGGGGGTTGGGTGACCTCCCGTAGCGTCTGGCCCAAATCATCAGCCTCAGTGTTAGGAGACAATAGCTCCACGACCAAAAACGGAGCAACCCCCTCCTGCCAAATCACATAACTCCATCGTAAGTCAGTCTGCTGCCTGGCCCGCTCCACCCCTAAAACTAAAAACCAATCGGGGCGCTTTTGCCACCTTGGATGGCGACTATCGTAATAAAGATTGAGGTCCGTGCCAATGAAAATCTGGTCAGCGGTGTAGGTCGGTGGCTGACAAGTCTCCCGTAATAACTGCGGCTGAAAATCGTGAAACTCATCTGGCAAACCCGGCTCCTCAGGATCTTCGCTGGGCAAATCATACATTGTGGGTAGGGTTTCCTGGGGAGGCTTTGGTAATTCAAATTGATACATAATTTAGACCCACCAATCACCTTCCTTAGGGTAACATTGCGGCCCCGGGGACTTGTGAATATTTTTGTTTACAGGGATTAAAAGAGATTAACCCAAAACTGCGGGCACAATGATCGCAATCACTGCAGTCGCAATTAGCGCAAATGCAAGATTAATCAGCAGTTTAGAGGCTTCCCAGTAGGTATCAGTGCGCTCATTGGCATTGCGAACATCGGTATCGAGTTGGCTAACTTTGGTATCGAGTTGGCTAACTTTAGTATCGAGTTGACTAACTTTAGTATCAAGCTGCTGGATCTTCTCTAGAACAGTCTCTAGAGTCTTTTCTATGCGGTCATTTCTGTCAGGGGAAATGGAAGTCATCTGATTTTCCTTGGATGACCCAATTGTATCAACTAAGATGCAAGCAGCCCTCCAGCCCTTCCAGCCATGGGAACAGCGTCTTAGTTTTTCCTTGATGCCGACTTTAAGCCTCCGAGACATTCCTGATAATCTGGATCAGAAAACCAAGGAGCTTGCTGAGCGTGAACGGCACTCTATTAATAAACCGGCAGGGCTGAGCGGGGTTTGAAGTTCTCGTTTTGGCGCAATTTTTCGTAGAGTTCCCGTTCTTTTTGAGGTGGATCTTTGGGAACCACAATTTGAATCTCAACCAGTTGATCACCGCGATCGCCCCGGCCCTTAGGATAGCCTTTCCCTGCCAAGCGCAAGCGCTGCCCCGATTTAACACCAGGGGGAATGGTCATTTTAACCCAGCCATCTAGGGTAGGGGCTTCAATCTGACCCCCTAAAACCGCCTCACTAGGCGTAATCGGCAACTGACAGTGAATATCAACGCCTTCGAGTCTAAAAAAGGCATGGGGGGCGACTTCAATAATTAGGTACAGGTCTCCCCCAGAAGAGCCCTGGCCCTTGAGCCGGATTCGTTGACCGCTGACCATCATCGGCGGCATGTTCACTTCTAAAGAGCGCCCATCTTCCAGGCGAATTCGCTCCCGTCCCCCGGAAAAAGCCTTTTCCAAGGGAATTCTTAGGCGGGCTTCGGCATCGCGCCGGGGTCCGGCACTAGCGGTGTAAACCTTTTTGGTTCTCCCAGGACTGTAGGGATCCACAGGCCGCTGGGTTGTCGTGGTTCCGGATTTACTCGTTCGACGCCCCAGAAGTTGATCCAGAAAATCCTGAAAATCAGAATATTCACCAAAATCAACCGGTTGATCGGCGGTGGTTGTCCCCCCCCGATTATTCCAAGTTTGATAGGGCGAGGCTGTCCGAGGGCTGCGTCCGCTTTGAAAGCCAGATTGATTCCAAAACTGACCAAACTGGTCGTACTGGGCGCGTTTGCCGCGATCAGATAAAATTTCGTAGGCTTCCCCGATATCCTTAAACCGTTCCTCCGCCGCCTTGTTGCCGGGGTTTAGATCCGGGTGAAACTGGCGCGCCAGCCGACGGTAGGACTTTTTGATTTCTTCGCTAGAAGCGTCTCTGGGAACTCCCAGAATATCGTAATAGTTCCGAAAGTTTTGCATGAAACCTACATCAGGGCAATGTACAAACAATCAAACTTAAGCAAAGCATTGACCTCGGGATCAAGGGTTAGTACCAATCATCCTCTTCCTCCCAGTCTTCCCAGGCTGCCTCCTCATAGATGGGGGCTCGGGTGGGTCGGGGGGCCGAAGGTTTGCCTCTCAAGGCTTCTACCCCCTTAGAGGCCACCTCTGAGACATCTGAAAAGGAAGGAATCTTAAAGTTCCCAAACAGGTCATCTTCCTGCTCATCAAAGCCATAGGCTTGATTGGCTTCCCGCGCCAGTTCGTAAATTGCTTCATTCAAGGCAGCATAACTTAGATCGAGTTGTCGGTCATCGTTGCGGGCCACACTTTCTCTCAACGCCTGGATCAGGGCTTCAATTTGTTGTCGTAACCCACTGGCAAACTGGGGGCCAAAATCCAGTCTGACCTCCTGCAGGCGACGTTCCGCTTTGTTGATTAAATCTTCCGTGCGGTTGCGCTTTTCTACCTGAGCCTGACGGAAGCGATCGGCTTCGGCAGATTCCTCGGCCTCCTGGATCATCCGGGCCACCTCAGCTTCTTTGAGGCTAGAAGCTTCTTGAATGGTGATGCTCTGCTCCCGCCCGGTGTATTTATCCAGGGCTGTGACTTGTAAAATCCCATTGGCGTCTAGATCAAAGGAGACTTGGATCTGGGGTACTCCTCGGGGGGCCGGGGGAATTCCGGTTAACTCAAACCGCCCCAGGGACTTATTTTGCTCCCCCATCGGTCGCTCCCCCTGGAGAACATGGATTTCAACCTGGGCTTGATTGGCATCGGCGGTGGAGAAAATATCCGATCGCCGTACCGGAATTGTAGTGTTGCGAGGAATCAGACGCTTCATTACCCCCCCAATCGTTTCTAATCCTAAGGAGAGGGGGGTGACATCCAACAGCAGCACATCTTTGAGCTCCCCCCCCAGAATTCCAGCCTGAATTGCTGCTCCCACGGCCACGACTTCATCGGGATTGACGTTTTGATTGGGTTGTTTGTCAATTAAACTGCGAACCAGTTCCTGCACCAAGGGGATGCGGGTAGACCCTCCGACCAGAACCACTTCATCAATTTGCACCGGACTCAATTGAGCATCCCGCAGGGCCTGCTCTACTGGCAGCCGCAGCCGTTGAATGAGATCTTCACACAGACTCTCAAACTGGGGTAGGTTCAGGGGCTGATCGATGTGCTTGGGGCCTTCGGCATCGGCGGCAATAAAAGAAAGATTAATGTTAGTCTCTTTGAGACCCGAGAGCTCAATTTTAGCTTTCTCAGCCGCCTCCGTTACCCGTTGCAGGGCCTGGCGATCGCGGCGCAGGTCTATGCCCTCTGCCTTGAGAAAGCGATCTGCTAGCCAATCAACAATTTTTTTATCAAAGTCATTCCCCCCCAGTTGGGTATCCCCAGCGGTGGCTTTGACTTCAAACACGCCATCCACAACCTCTAAGATTGAGACATCAAAGGTGCCGCCCCCCAAGTCAAATACTAAGATGGTTTGACTATCGCGCCGATCTAAGCCGTAGGCCAAAGCAGCAGCAGTGGGTTCGTTGAGAATTCGCTTCACATCCAAACCAGCCACACGCCCAGCATTGCGAGTGGCCTGGCGCTGGGCATCGTTGAAGTAGGCTGGCACAGTAATCACCGCTCCGGTCACCGGCTCTCCCAGGTAGCGACCGGCTTCCTCTGCCAGCTTGCGTAGGATCATTGCTGAGACTTCCTCTGGGGCAAACTCCCGCTCCAGGCGCGAAGATTGCAGCTTGATATTCCCAGACTGATCCCGGCGGATCGCGTAGGGCACCCGCTTGGAGTCAGGATTCAGCTCAGCATACTTGCGGCCCATAAACCGCTTAATCGCAAAAAAGGTATTCAGGGGGTTTAAGACCGCCTGCCGCCGGGCTAACTGTCCCACCAAGCGATCGCCATCTTTGCCAAACGCGACCACAGAGGGAGTTGTGCGTGAACCTTCAGCATTGGCAATTACGACTGGCCTGCCGCCTTCCATGACGGCCACCACTGAATTTGTGGTGCCTAAGTCAATGCCAACAACCTTCCCCATGCAATCTCCTTCTCCTTGCACTCCCGTGAGCTGCAACAACATTTAATGTAATGGTCGCATTCATTGTATCGCGACGCCGAAGGTGAGCTTCTGAGGTTGGCCAGAGAAATTAATCAAAAATCTGGTCTAAAAGCTGATGGGTCACGATCAGCCGCCGCTGGGAGTCAAACAGAATCAGGCCCTGTTGTCGCAGCTGAGTTAGCTGCCGGGTAACCGTTACCCGACTGATGCCAATCGCACTGGCTAAGTCCCCATGGGTCAGGTGAATATCGAGCCGGTATCCCTGGGCAACTGGCTGACTGATCTGCTGCTGCAGGAGTCGCAACAAATGCAGCAGGCGATCCCTGATTCGGCGCAGTCCGGTAATCGCCAAGAGGGCCTCCGTTTGACGCAGCCGCCAGCGCACTGAAGCCAAGAGGTGTTGCTGCAAAAACTCAGAGGCTTCTATCTCTGGTAGGGAGAATTGAACCAACTGCACCTCTGCTAGCGCTGTGGCTTGGTAGGCCAGCATAGAGGTTAAACAAGCCCCAAACAAAATCGGGGCACCTGCTATCCCCAAAAGCACTTCGTGGCCATCGGCATAGAGCATATTGAGTTTGATGACCCCCTGGCAAACTAACCAGACGTCCTGGGCAGGCAGCGGAATCTTTTCCCCTTTCGTAAACCGGAAGTGCGATCGCTGGCTAAAATCAACTAGCTGCGGGTTGTAGGTGAGGCAGACTGGCGCTAGGGCTGGGGAAATCATGGGCTCATAGGTGAATGATTGCCGGGATCTTGACCTAGCTTAGGCATCCTCAGGCGGTAAACAAAGGCCCACCAGGCCAGTGATCAAAAATATAGCCGCCAAGATAATCAGGTCCATCTTTAAACGCTCCTGGGCTGAGAAAAACAAAAAAGTCCCCAGAAAATCCCAAAATTCTGGGGACGAGCTAGGAATTCAGGTCTTCAAACAAAGTTTAGGAACTTTACGGGGGGGCTGACAAGGGACAATCTTTCGCTCGGGTTGACAGTTTTTCAGGTTTTGCTCCGGCAATCAAACGCAAGACAGATAAATTTTGGGATTCAGAATCAGTATTCTCCAGTCAGGGGGAATGCAAATTGTCTTCCAGTAAGTTATCTACGTCAAAGAAAAAATAATTTTGGCCAAGTCAACCCTGATCACAGACCCTGAGAAATCAGCCCACCGGGCCGGGCTGCGCTATGTCACAGATGCGATGCCAGGTATAGCCAGGCGTCGCTGTGGGCGAGGTTTTACCTACCTGAGGCCCAACGGCAAGCGGGTTCAAGATCAGGGTGAGCGAGCCCGAATCAATGCTTTGGCCATTCCCCCTGCCTATACCGATGTCTGGATTTGTCCCCTGGTTCAGGGGCATCTCCAGGCCACAGGGCGGGATGCCAAAGGCCGCAAGCAATACCGCTACCATTCCCGCTGGCGGCAGATTCGTAATCAAACCAAGTTTGACCGCATGGTTGCCTTTGGGGAAGCGTTACCGCTAATTCGGCAGCAGACAACAGACGATTTGGGCTTGTCAGGTCTGCCGAAGCCAAAAGTGCTCGCCACTGTGGTGCGGCTGCTGGAGACGACCTTGATTCGGGTTGGCAACCCGGAGTATGCTCAGGCGAATCGCTCCTTTGGCTTAACCACCCTGCACGATCGCCATGTGGATATTTCCGGTAGCGAAATTCAGTTTGAGTTTCGGGGCAAGAGTGGTAAGCATCATGCGATTAGCATTCGCGATCGCCGCCTAGCCAAGATTGTCAAGCGTTGTCGAGATGTTCCTGGCTACGAGCTGTTTCAGTACCTGGATCAGGACGGGCAGCGGCAGACGATTGACTCTGGGGATGTCAATGACTACCTGCAGGAGATTACCGGCGAAGAGTTTACTGCCAAGGATTTTCGCACCTGGGCGGGCACGGTCTTGGCCACCGCCACCCTGCAGGCCCTGGAAGAGTTTAGCTCAGAAACCCAAGCCCAGAAAAACATCACCCAGATGATCAAAACCGTGGCCCAGCAACTGGGAAACACCACCACTGTTTGCCGCAAGTACTACGTGCATCCGGCAGTGATTGATCTCTATCAACAGGGAACCCTCCAGGAGATCCTGGCCCAGGGGCCCCCCAAGCAGTTGCAAAAGCAGCTAAAAGACCTAGAACCGGAGGAGCTGGCCTTGATGGCACTGCTCAAGCAACGGCTAGACCAAAAGCAAGCCTGAGGGAGTTTTTCTAGGCTTCGTCTCGCCCGTGAACTGTGGCAATCGGATAGGTGGCCTCGACCGCGGTAAAGGGTTCCAGAATCTTGTAGGTATGGGAAGCTCCCTTGGGCACCACCCAGGAATCTCCTGGCTCCAGCAGCACCATCTGTCCTTCCAGGTGTAGTTCCGCCTTGCCAGAAATCACATAGCCAACGGTTTCATAGTCTCGCTGGGCTGGGGGCTTGGAGTCACTCGGCTGCTCTGCCTCCCAAAGCCGCATAGAGATATGGGTCCCCGAAGCCAGATACTTTTGCCCCATCTTCCCTTTGGGAGAATGGGCAGAATTTACTTTTTTGACGCTGGTGTCGCTCATCTTAGTCTCCACTTAAGAATGCTTGCCCGTTAGCCATTGATCACCGTCCCCCCATTGGGGTGCAGGATTTGGCCGCTGAAGTAGGAAGAATCACTGGCCGCTAGAAACACGTAGCTGGTCGCAACTTCTTCCGGTTGTCCAGCTCGCTGCATCGGCACCTGCTGACCAAAGCTCTCCACCTTTTCGTCGTCAAAGGTCGCTGGAATCAGCGGCGTCCAGATCGGACCGGGGGCAACCCCATTGACGCGAATACCTTTCTCGATCAAAGACTGGGAAAGGGAGCGGGTAAAAGCCACGATCGCGCCCTTAGTCGCAGAATAATCAATCAGAGTGGCATGGCCTTTATAAGCCGTGACCGAGGTGGTGTTAATAATCGCACTGCCCTGTTTGAGGTGGGGCAGGGCGGCCTTGGCCATAAAAAAGTAAGAAAAGATGTTGGTGCGGAAGGTCCGCTCTAGCTGCTGGGCGCTAATGTTTGTCAAACTATCCTGGGGATGCTGCTCAGCGGCATTGTTGACCAGAATATCCAACTTGCCGTATTCCTCCAAGGTCTGTTGCACAGCTTGCTGACAAAAGGACTCCTCACCGATATCTCCGGCGATCGCCAAGCAACGCCGCCCGGCTTGTTCCACCAACTGCACGGTTTCTTTGGCATCTTCGTGCTCATTCAGGTAGACAATCGTCACATCCGCCCCTTCCTTGGCATACATCACCGCCACAGCCCGACCAATGCCACTATCGCCGCCGGTAATGATTGCCACCTGGTCCTTGAGTTTGCCGCTACCGGTATAATCAACACCCTTTTGGGGTTGAGGCGTCATTTCAGCTTCAATACCGGGCTGTTGGTCCTGGTGTTGGGGGGGACGTTGCGTCTGCTCAGGTGCCATCAGGGTTACCTCCAAAACTGCAAAGGACGCTCTCTAGAGAACTGAAACAATCCTGCCCCTTTTTGGTCTGGGCTTTCCTCACTCCAAAGACGGAAAAGCCCAAGTTTCAAGGATTTAAGTCTTCTCTCGACCCTAGCTATCTGCGCCGACGCCCTTGCCGCTGAGACGATCCAAATCGCTGCCGCAACCGTCCCAAAAAGTTGGAACCAGAAGCGTGATTTCTCCCTGACCTAGCATCCTGCCGGGCTCTGGCTTTGACATCCTCGGTACGTGGCATTCCCTGTCTAGCTTGAGCCTCATCCGTGACTGCGACCGCATGATCAGCCGGGACAATTCGAGAGCCGTAGTGCCTGGCATAAACCTGAGTAAACTCTGCCCCAAAGAACATAATCTGGGCTGAGTAGTAGACCCAAATCAACAGGACCACCAAAGAACCCGCTGCCCCGTAGGCAGACCCGACACTGGCATTGCCAAGATAAAGCCCAATTAGCAATTTACCGATCGCAAACAGTAGAGCGGTTAACCCTGCCCCCAGCCATACATCTCCCCAGGCAATTTTGGCATCGGGCAAAATTTTAAAGATCATCGCAAACAGCAGGGTGACTACCCCAAAAGAGATCGCAAAGTTGAGCAGTTGCCACAAAAAGCCAAACCCTGGCAGTAGGTTGCTCATTAAATTACCGACCATCGCCAACCCAGCGCTCAGGCCCAGGGAGACCAATAATAAAAACCCAATCACTAAAATCATTGAGAACGAGAGCAAGCGGGTGCGAATCACTTGTTTGATCCCCTGTCCTGGCTTGGGAGCCACCTCCCAGACGGTATTCATCGCGTCTTGAAGTTGGGCAAACACCCCGGAGGCCCCAAATAGTAAGATCCCAATGTTAAGGATGGTAGTGATGATCCCGCCGGAGCTTTTTTTACCGGCATTGGCCAGCACGGTTTGAATCCCTTGGGCAGCATCTCGACCCAGCAATCCTTGCAATTGTCCAACAATCTCCCCCTGGGCCGCATCTTTGCCAAAAATAAATCCAGCGATCGCAATCACGATAATTAGCAATGGGGCCAGGGAAAAAATCGTGTAGTAGGCCAGAGCCGCCGCCAGTCGAGAAGATTTATCTTCACTCCACTCCTTGGCGGTTTCTTTGAGCAGTCCAACTATTGCCTTAGCGTTCATGGGTGCAGATCCTTATCGCTGATGCTGAGAATTCAACCATTATCCTAGGGCGGGGGAGCAATTAGGTTGGTTTGAGATAAGCAATGTTTAGGATGAAGGTTTTTATCTACTATTTTCAGGGGACTCCTACCAAAGAATAAACCTGCCAAAGGGGTTTCCTCTAGCAGGTTTGAAAGATTTTCAATTAAATCAGCGGTTTTAGTCCCGACTGATCGATGTCTTTAAGAGATCGTAGCCGTTAGGAGACAGCGCCATTATTGACCTGGACAAAGGCAAAGGTGAGACTGTCCTTGGCTAAGAAGTGGGCAAGATGAAAAGCCCGATCTTCGGTTTCTAGCAAAATCTTTTCGTAGAGATACCGAGTCGCGCGATCGCCTAAGCTTTCTGCCTGAGACGCTTGACGGCGAATCAAGTCAATGATTGCCTGCTCTGCCTGTAGATCGTGCTCGACCATCTGCCGGGCCGTGAAGACTCCATCGGCTTCTAGGGTAAAACAGCACAACTGAGCCAGCTTTGTGAAGCTCGCTGCCGGAACTCCCCCCAGGCCATTTAAGCGCTCGCCAATCTCATGTATATGCTCTTGAACTTCTTCAAGGCTGGTCTGGAAGAACTCGTGTAACGAGTAAAATTCAGCCCCTTCAACCACAAAATGATGTTTCTGATACTGAAGGTACAACCCTTGGAAACTTGACAGAGCAAGATTGAACCCTTCGCAAACTGGTACAGTGATGTTTTGCCCCAGGGAAACCGGGTTGTCGTGGACCTGATCAAAGGGCCGCAATATAGCTTGAGTGTCAGACATAATCCTCCTGTCTTTAGCAGTTTCCGCTGCTTATGATTTCACTCTACCATAGGCTTATTTCAAAGCAAACCCAACATCATATCGCTAACAAGAATTATTGGCAATACTTGTAATGAAATATTCCGGTTCCGCTGTTCCAGTACTGCTTGAGGTTTTGATAATCAAGTCCTAAATCCTACTTACCGAAACTCGGATTAGGAACTAAAGGCTCTCAAAGCTTTGTCCAGCGTACAGACGGGGGCGATTCCTAGAGTGATAGAGTGGATTACATTATTTCTTGGACAAGTCCCTGGATGATCTGATCGGGTCTTAAGGATTGCTTTTTCAAAAACTACGGCTCTGACTCACGCCCTAATAGCAGCAAGATTTGTCAATAATGCCTTTACTGCCTGTTGCCCTGACAATTGCCGGTTCTGATAGTGGTGGCGGGGCCGGAATCCAAGCAGATCTGCGCACCTTTGCCTTTCATCAGGTCCACGGAGCCAGTGCCCTCACCTGTGTCACCGCTCAGAATACCCTCGGGGTGAATCGAGTCGATGCCTTGCCTATGGCCTCGGTTGTGGCTCAAATTCAAGCTGTGGTCACTGATATTGGGGTCCAGGCGACCAAGACAGGGATGCTCTTAAATCAAGAAATTATTGCCGCAGTGGCCGATCAGGCCAGGGCATTGCAGCTAAACAATCTGGTGGTCGACCCGGTGATGGTGTCTCGGGCTGGGGCAAAGTTAATCGATGAAGCGGCGATCGCAACCTTGCGGGAGGCTTTAATTCCCCAAGCCTTAATTTTGACCCCTAACCGCTACGAAGCCCAAATTCTAAGTGGTTTAGAAATCCAAACCCTGGCCCAGATGCAACAGGCAGCCCAACAAATTCAGGCGCTAGGGCCTCAAGCAGTGCTGGTTAAGGGCGGGGCTATGGCCGCAGATCTAAAAGGGGTAGATGTTTGGTTTGATGGCGATCGCTTAGAAATTCTCACAACATCTCGGATTGACACGCAGAATACCCACGGCAGTGGTTGTACCCTCTCCGCAGCGATTGCCGCCAATCTAGCTCTGGGCCAGGCCCCCCTTGCGGCTGTCAAGGCCGCCAAGCACTATGTGACCCAGGCCCTAAGGTATTCCCTAGAACTAGGCCAGGGCCAAGGTCCGGTGGGGCATTTTTTTTCACTGCTCCCCTCTGATCCGGGTTAGATTCCTGCTTTCAAGTGACAAACTGGATTTCAGCCTATGACCCATTAAGAAGGCGTTTGAAAAGCATCTAAATGTCATGCTGTAGCTTGCTTCCCGCAGGGTACGGAGCGAGAGCAGAGTGAAGCATCTCCATTGGTAGCTCAAACCCTAGATTCTAAGTCCTTGAGGACACACTTCGTGAACGTTTCGCTGGGCTCCACTCAGAATGACAAACCCGACTTCTCAAAAATGTTCTAAGGCGCAGGCACTAATTCTAGATACTGGCCATCGAGCAAATAAGCCCCTTTCTCAAACCGGACGCTCCAAAAGTTCCCCGGTTGTCGCCCCAGAACGACGCCCTCTTCCCCCAAGCGGATCAAGCTGGCGGAACGAAGCATGGGCACGGGTTCAGCGGTTTTGATATAGTCTGGCACCGCGACCAAGTGGACGCGATCGCCAGGAGAAAATGCTTTGGACATTAGTAGGGGGAAGTTTGGGCAACCAAGCTCGGTACAATCAGAGGGTACTTTATTTTAGACGGATTCTGACAGCAACCGAATGAGTGCTCAAATTGCTACCCTCATGGATGGGAAAGCCCTGGCCCAACAGATTCAGGCGGAGCTTGCCCAACAGGTTCAAGCCCTTCAGCCCCAGTTTGGGCGTCCTCCAGGCTTAGCCGTGCTCATGGTCGGTGATAATCCAGCCAGTGCCGCCTACGTCCGCAATAAAGAACGGGCTTGCCAAAAGGTGGGGATTGCCTCCTTTGGTCAGCACTTTTCCACCACCGTTACCCAGGCCAAGCTTTCCCAGGCGATTCAGGATCTCAATCAAACCGAAGCCGTAGATGGCATTTTGCTGCAATTGCCGCTGCCGGCTCATCTAGATGCGATCGCCTTGCTGCATCAAATTGATCCCGACAAAGATGCTGATGGTTTACATCCGCTCAACTTGGGGCGCTTGCTCCGGGGTGAGGGGGGACTGCGCAGTTGTACCCCAGCTGGGGTGATGCGGCTGTTGCAGGAATATCAGATTGATCTCAAAGGCAAACAGGTGGTTGTGATTGGCCGCAGTATTTTAGTAGGGAAACCCCTGGCCATCATGCTCTTAGAGGTTGATGCGACGGTAACGATTGCCCATTCTCGCTCCCAGGACTTAGGCCGCCTGGCCCGAAGTGCCGATATTTTGATTGCCGCTGTTGGCCGTCCGGGGCTGATCACGGCAGAAATGGTCAAGCCCGAAGCCGTGGTGATTGATGTTGGCATTAACCGGATTACTGATTATGAAGGTAAAACCAGTCTGGTGGGAGATGTAAATTTTGACTCTGTTAAACCCGTGGCCCAGCTTCTGACGCCAGTTCCCGGCGGTGTGGGGCCGCTGACAGTGGCAATGTTGTTACACAACACTTTATGGAGCTACAGACAGCGCCACAAAGGATCATAAAATAATGAAGTCTTCAGGTTGAGTCAGATCCTCGACCTTAATAACATCTCCTTGGTACGCAGCTAGGGAGTGCATATGAATTTAGGAGCACGAGGAATCTAGACCATGATTTCAACTGGTAACCCCCAACCGGATACAATTTCCCCCTCAGAGCTTTCCGAGGAAGAAATGCCTGCAGCTCCCTTTGACCTGCGGACCTACCTGAGGGAACGACAGGCGCTGGTTGAAGTGGAGCTGGATCGCTCGATTGAGATTATCTACCCGCGAACCATTTACAAGGCCATGAAGTACTCTCTGATGGCTGGGGGAAAGCGGTTAAGGCCGGTATTGTGCCTAGCCACCTGTGAGTTAGCTGGGGGGACCCTGGAGATGGCGATGCCCACCGCCTGTGCCCTGGAGATGATTCACACCATGTCACTGATCCATGATGATCTCCCGGCCATGGACAACGATGACTATCGGCGGGGCAAACCAACCAACCACAAAGTCTTTGGAGAAGACATTGCAATTTTAGCCGGGGATGGTCTGTTGGCCTACGCCTTTGAATTTGTGGCAACCCAGTCCACTCAGGTGCCAGCGGAAAGACTCCTGAAGGTGGTGGCTCGCCTGGGTCGGGCCGTGGCAGCTACCGGCCTGGTGGGCGGTCAAGTCGTTGACCTTGAATCGGAGGGCATTCAGGATCTGACGGTAGAAACCCTCAATTTCATCCATACTCATAAAACCGGGGCCCTGCTAGAAGCCTCTGTGCTTTCTGGAGCCTTGATTGCCGGGGCGGATGAAACCACCCTACAGCGATTGTCTCGCTATGCCCGCAATGTGGGTTTGGCCTTTCAAATTGTGGATGATGTCTTAGATATTACTGCTACCCAAGAACAACTGGGTAAAACTGCTGGCAAAGATCTTGAGGCCCAAAAGGCCACCTACCCTAGCCTCTGGGGAATTGAAAAATCAAAGGATCAGGCCAAGCAACTGGTGACGGCGGCCAAGGCTGAACTGGCCCCCTTTGGCGAGCAAGCCCAGCCGCTAATAGCGATCGCAGATTTTATTACCGCCCGCACCCACTAAATCAACTTGAGGAAATTATTGGCTATGCCCAATCTTCGGACTTTATCCGTCCACTAAAATATGCAGGACTTTGGCGATATTCTTGACAACCAGGTATTGCTGGTGTCGCTGTTAGCGAGTCTGATTGCCCAGATTATCAAGCTGATTGTTGAATGTATTCTTAATGGCAAGATCGATGTGCGAGTTCTGGTGACCACCGGCGGGATGCCCAGCGCTCACTCGGCTCTGGTTGCAGCCCTGGCAACGGGTGTGGGTCAAACCTCCGGTTGGAGTAGTCCCAACTTTGCGATCGCGTTTATTTTTGCCATGATCGTGATGTATGACGCTGCCGGGGTCCGTCAGGCCGCTGGCAAGCAAGCTCGGATTTTGAATCAAATCATTGATGAGCTTTTTGATGAGAAACACAAGTTCAACGAAGATCGCCTCAAGGAACTGCTGGGGCACACCCCCATGCAGGTAATCGTGGGCCTGGCCCTAGGGGTTGCGATTGCTTGGCTAGGGCTAGCCAGTTCAACCTAAGTTGTTTATTTTTTATGCAACGCACGCTGCTGTTTGCCAAGATTCATAACTGTACGCTCACCGGCACCCACCTGGACTACGTGGGCAGCATCAGTATTGATCAACTGCTGCTGGATAAGGCTGGGATTTTCCCCTTTGAGCAGGTGCAGGTGGTGAATGTTAACAACGGGGAACGGTTGATCACCTATGCTATCCCAGCCGCTATTAACTCTGGGGTGGTCGAACTCAACGGGGCAGCGGCCCGCCTGGGCATCAGCGGCGATCGGGTGATTATCATGACCTATGCCCAATTTACCCCGGAGGAAGCTAAAAACCACTCCCCCACCATTGTCCTGGTCAATGCTCAAAATCAGTTGGTGGAAGTGCGCTAGAGGTTAATCTCCGTGGGAATTAGCTCTTTAAGATATGGGTTCTAGGGAAAGGGAGATTTGGGCTGCGATCGCTTGTTGGATCGCTTGTACCTGCTTCAAAGCCTGACCACTCTCAAGGAGTTCCTGCGCCGCCGCTAGCCCCGCAGTCAAGCTAGGACACAACCCGCAGTGCCAGAGATGAAAGCCGCCATTCCAGACAGCCGCTTGCATCAATGGAGAGGGGGTTCCCGCTAAAACCTCCTGCATTCCTTGTACCAATTGGGCTGTGCTTGTCAAAGGAATCTCGGCCCCCTGAAATCCATACTCATGGGCGTGCAAGAGTAGCCGCTCAAAGCTGGGGGTTGCCGCTAAGTTATAACTGCCAATAATTGCAGTGCGATCGCGGGGCAGATCACAACTTCCCTCTAGACCCTTAACCACTGTAAATCGACTCATGCCTCGCAAGGTGAGGGCCTGCCGAAAAAACTCCTCCGTGGGCGGATGCACAAACCCAGCCACCAGTTGCGTTTGGCCTGCATAAGGCGACCAAATCAGCTCTAGGGAGGCAAAGGGGGGCCGCTTGCCAATCTGATCCCGATAGGCAACCAAGGTTTGGGCGAGGGGGAAATGCCGGGGCAAATAGACAAACCCCAACCCAGTTTGGGCTAAAACTTGCTGCACTTGCCCCAGAGAGAGAAGGGTCCAGTCAACCCCTAAGCCTTGCCAAACTTCTGTTAGCGGGGTACCGTATTTTGTCGGCATCCGATCCCCCCCGTGCAGGATCACCGGGCATCCGGCTGCACTCAAAATTAAGCTGGTCAAGGGACTGATCGGCGCGGTGCGCGATCTCCCGTCGTAGGGAATTCCCAACACCAAGACTGGAAAGTCAGACTCAATTGGCTGCAGCTTTGGTCCTAGCTGATCGTAGGCATCAAGCATCCCAGCCAATTCTTCTCCCGTGGGTCGCTTAATCCGGTGGGCAATCAAAAAAGCCCCAATCTGAGCCGGGGTGGCTTCCTGAGTCAGGATCATTTGGGTCGCAGCCTCAGCCTCTGAGCGGGTTAAATGCTTACCGGTGTGGGGGCCACTGCCCACCTTTTTGACAAATTCTCGAAACCCATCGCTCATGGCTATCGACCTGATAAAGATCCTCCAATTGCATTATCTGCTAATCTCTGGGGTTTGTTAGGAAGCAACCGAGGTCACTGTCTCCCGGCCAACTTTTAACCCTGGATCAATCAGCTCTAAGACTAGGCGACGAAAGTGTTGGATTGGCGGAATTTGGAGTCGATCCTGGGTTGTAACCAGCACCACCTGGCGGGTTAGGGCCGGATCAGCTAGGGGCATCATTCCCCCTGAGGCAATCCCTCGGACCGTCAAGTTTGGATCACTCTGGGCATCAATGATCGCCCCTTGGGGCAACAGGGCAATTAAGTTTCCTTGGCGGATCACCCCGCGAAAGGCATCCAAAGTATTTAACTCTAGAGCAACTTTAAGTTCAATTCCCTGCCGCTTAAATTGCTCCTGAACCAGTCGCTGCATCCCATAGCCATCCTTAAATACGACCTGAGGATAGCAGGCCAGCGCCGCCCAGGGCACAGCCTGATACTCAGCCAAAGGATGATCAGCGCCCATCAAGACTTGAATCGGTTCGTCGTAGAGCACATCAAACACCATCTCCGGACTGGCGGTTAAAAAGCGGTTATTCATCACAATCGCCAGATCGACCAGACCATCTTTTAAGACTTTCAAAGAGCGATCGCTGCCCAAGGAAGTCACCCGCAACTGGACTTCCGGACAGTCCTGACAAAATTGCTGTAACACCGGGGGCAAAAAGTGGGCACAAACGGAATGGATCGCCGCCACACACAGCTCAGGTTGATTTCCGGCGATTAAATCATTTAGTTCGGAGATCGCCTCGCCCCACTCGCGAACCATCTTTTGGGCTCTGGGTAGAAACCGCTTCCCGCCCAGGGTGAGCTGGGTTTGGCCGCCGCGATGAAACAGCAACAGTCCTAGATTGGTTTCTAGACCCTGAATTTGACGGCTAATGGTTGATTGGGTAATTCCGCACTGGCCAGCAGCCTGTTGAAAATTACCGGTTTGAGCCACCGCCAGAAAGGCTTGGAGTTGTTCTAGTCGCATGCTAAATGTAGCTCAAACTACATTCCAGATACCAAATCGACTTTAGCGGATTTAGGTTTGAGGTTTAGTAGGGGTTGATACAGTCGCTGCCAGCTCACCGCAGTCCTGGTCGTTACCGAGATAGGATAACGACCAGGACTGCTCAACTCAAGTCCCTAGAAGCTAAACACAGTTCTGAGCACCCCCACAAAGACATCGCCGTTGCTGGCATCTTGATCAGGGTTGATTAAATAAATCACCCCTGGAGTAACGGTGATGTTCTCCGCGATTGGGAACTGGTAAAGCGCTTCTAGATGATAGGTGGTATCTGGGTCCTCACGTCCGGCGATCGTGTTGTTGGTTGCCTTAGGGGGCATACCAAAGATCAGTCCACCCAAGGCGCCTTCTTTGAATAGATTGGGAAATGCCAGGTTGACAGCGTAGTTAAAAATATCAGCACTGCCACCGGTTGCATCCACGCGGCTAGCATCGGTATAGCCAAACCAGCCACCCAAGGCAAACTGGGGGGTAATCAGCCAAGACGCTTCTGCCCCAAAGGAATTAGAGGTTAAGGGGGCGCCTGTACCAGGGGCAAACGTCGGCCCGCCAAAGGGCACATTGGCATTCGGACTGCCGGCAAAGTAGTGTAAGTTGCCATCTGGGGCATAGTTGCGGACATAGGTTAAGCCCAGATCAAGGGTTTCGGCTGGCTTAAAGGAAAGCTGGGCCAGGGCACTGTAGGTGCCGCCGATCAACCCCCCTTCCCCAAAGGCACCCGGTAGGGCCGAATCAGCTCGTCCGGCCAAGTAACCTAGATCTAAGCGCACCGCCGGGTTAAATTGATAGCTGGTGCCAATCCCAGACGTACGCGGATACCCAACTGTGCCAATTCGATAGATCGGGTTACGCTCGCCAAACCAGGAAATTGACCCTTTGCCGCCGCCGCCGCCCTCAAAGAAAGGATTGTTAGTAGCGGCATAGTAGTGGTGAAAGGCTCCATTACCAAAGACCGTAACCTTAAGCTTTTCACCCACCGGGAACATGTAGTCTAGGCGATCGAGGCGAACTTCGCTGTTGGTATCCCCGGTGTCAAAGGACAGCCGGGTGTTAAAGGTCTGAGAGGCATTATCAAAGTTAATGCTCCGGTTAGAGGCTTGCAGGCGCGTAAACAGCCGGTCTTTGCCGGTAAAGCTGGTTAGAAAGTTTAGCCGGGTGCGGGCCGTAAAGGTGACATTGGCATTAATGTCATCGTCGGTGGCTGGATTTTCATCGGCCACTTCTCCGGTCAGGCCACTGACAGCAAAGATTGCCTCTCCTTGGAGCTTAGTGGTGGTGGAGAACTGGTTGGCCTGTAGCTCCGCAGTCCGAGCTTCTAAGGTGTCCACCCGGCCTCTGAGGGTGGCAAGTTCGACGGCAAATTCCTCCTGGAGAGAGCGAATCGTTGCCAGGTCTTCGGCGGTGACAAACCGTTCACTGATCTGGTTGAGGCAGGCATTCAAAGCTGCAGCCAGTTCATAGCGCGTTGCGGCCCGGTTGCCCCGGAAGGTTTTGTCAGGATAGCCTTCAATGCAGCCGTAGCGCTCCACCAGAGATTGCACTGCCTGGAAGGCCCAGTCGGTGGGTTGGACATCCGATAGCTCTGATACAGAAGTGACCTGCTCAATGGAATTCTCTGGTGTACTATCTGCAGGGGTTCCGGCCAGAGATTTGGCCCCTGAATCCTGGGTGTCTGGGGTCAGGGGTTCTAGGGTGGTTGCAGAAAGGGATTTGGTTAGGGAAGCGTCGGTAATGCTGGGGACTGCCTCAGGGATTGTACTTAAGGGCTCTGCAATTGCACCGCCAGCCAACAGCACCGTTGATAGGATGGTTGGACTCACCCACAGAAACTGCCGTGAGATTTTAGTCATAGTCTTGATTCTCCTCTCCTCACAGGCGCCTAGGATTGAGGCTAGGCGTTCTAAGTCTGGATTAACTTACAAAGAAATGAATATCAGCAAGTGTAGCCAGGACTACAAAGCACCCCGCCCTGAGTGAGCTTGTGCATGACTTTGATGTGGTTGTTGCATTTTTCTGGGCTAAGTTAGGGGCTAAGTTTAGAAAGACCTTATTGCCACTCCTGTAAGGCCCTGATCACCCCTTGTTTTAAGGTGGGGGATAAATCCGCTTGTTGTCTCAAAGCTTGCAATTGCTGAGCAGCTTGAGGATTAAGTTTTTTTAGACCTGCGATCGCATGGAGTTCTACAGCTGGATCCGGGTCGGTGAGCAGATTAATCAGGGCCGGAATCGCTGTGGGCTCTCCCAGCTCCCCTAAGCCCAGGCACAAGGATTTCTTAATTGAGGGGTTTTGACGGATCTGAGGCTGGGTGTTTAGAGAATTAAGCAGAATCTTAACCGCCTGCAGCTTTAAATCCGGTTGTTCGACTTGACTTAAGCCAATCACTGCTGCTTGGCAAACTTCGGCAATGTCAAACGCCAAGGCTTGTTGTAAGTAGTCCAGATACAAGGGGGTCCAGGCCAAAGCCCGAACAATAGTGACCTGTAAAGGAACCGGAGTATGGGCAGACTTAAGGGTTCGGAACAGGGCCTCAGCCGCTGCCTCGGTCCCTAATCTCCCCAAGGCGATCGCCGCCTGCTGACAAACCCCCAGATTCAAATCCTCCAGTAGGGGGGCCAACAGGTTGACCAACCGCAGCTCTTGCAGTAGGTCCGAGCGAATCCCTAGACCACTGACGGCGATTTGTCTCACCTGAGCTGCTGGGTCCATCAGAGCTTTGACCAGGACTGGAGGAACCCGAGGATCATGAAAGCTGCTCAGGGCCTCAATGGCCATAGACCGAATTGTTACCTGCGGGTCCGCGGCTGCGATCAGCAGGGGCGAAATGGTCTGGGAACGGCGAATTTGGCAGAGGGTTTTAACCGCTAAAAACCGGGAGGTTTCTGACTCGGCCTGAACCAGGGTACTGAGGACGGTAATCGCAGAGGCACCAATATTGGCCAGGGCGGCGACTGCCACTGCCGCTAGTTCTTCATCCTCTGCTGTTTCAAGTAAGTGAATTAATGCCGTTATCACCTCTGAATGGTCAAAGTGGCCAAGAATGCGGGTTACAAACCACTGCAGTTCCCAATCTGCGGTTTGATCTTGCAGAATCTTTAGCAAAGGGGCAACAGCAACAGACTGCAAGGGGGGAAAAACCTTGGCGACTTCCCAGCGATCTTGAAAATCCCCGGCTTCCAAAACCTCTAAAGCCAAAGGCAAGGCTTGCTGGCGACGCTCCTTGACTTGGTCTGGGTTCAGG
>JBGTDP010000209.1:0-14589 GCA_041748255.1 Thermosynechococcaceae cyanobacterium
GAAGACGCCTCTCGCATTCGTAAAGACCATGCTCCTGAAAATCTTTCCCTTATCCGGCATGTCGCTCTCAACCTCTTGCGTCATGACACCTCTGCTAAGGGCGGCATAAAGGCTAAACGTCTCCAGGCTGGATGGGACAATGATTATCTCTCACGCATCCTTGCTGCTTGAGTATGCGTTTGCCCTGTCTTAAGGGGGCAAAATTAGCGGGTGCCACCATGCCAGATGGTAAAATTCACTCCTAAACAAGCTTGAGCATAAATTTGTGAAGATTCGATCTGCCCATACAAGATTGCTTGTCTGTGATCTAGAGGCCTGCTTTCGGTTCTATAAAGAGATGATGGAGTTTCCGGTCACGATGGCTGATCTGGAGATGGGCTATGCAGAGTTTGTCGCTGGAGACATGAAACTGGCGTTGTTTCGGCGACAGGAAATGGCTGAGATTGTGGAAGCCAACCACAAGCCTGCTCAGGCTGATGCCCAAGATCCTGTGGTGTTGATTTTTACTGTGGTGGATCTGGATCAAGCCTACGATCAACTTCGACACAAAGGGGTTGAGTTTATCAGTGCGCCGATGAATAACCCTACCTATGAGTTGAAAATCGCCTATTTGCGTGATCCCGATGGCACATTGATCGGATTATTTCAGGCAATGACTTAAGCGATCGCATTCTCCCTACCAGGGGTCTAGATATATCGCCCAACTGCCTGTTGATCCATAACAACCCTTTGGGAGCATCTGCGTTTAGCTACAAAGGGATCATTCCACGGGAAACTTTCACAGAGTGTGTATAGCAGGAGAGAATTCGTGATCAGCGCTCCGGTAGTTCTTAGCCACTTTTCCAGGTCATAGCCTGTCTATATTGCGGGTGTAATTAAAGCCGCTGCATGAGATTCTGAGGCAAGAAGTCGGTTATTTTTGAGCCTAGAGACATCAGTTTGCATCCAGCTCAATTTCAATGCAACAGCCAAACCCAGATTCCCTAGCGATCAAAGCCACCCTATTGCTGGCTAGCAGCTTGACAGTGATGTCAGGGGCAACGATCGCGCCTTCTCTGTCGGCGATGCAAGACCACTTTAGTGGGGTGGAGAATGCCCAGTTTTGGGTGAGGCTGGTGCTGACCATGCCGGCCCTGTTTATTGTGATTGGCTCGCTGAGCGCTGGTCAGATGGTTGACCGCTTGGGGCGGAAGCCACTGCTAATTGGTTCTGCCCTGCTTTACGGCTTGGCGGGCGGGTCAGGGTTTGTCTTGAACTCGCTATTTAGCATTTTGTGCGGACGGGCGCTGCTGGGTCTGGCAGTGGCGGGGGTGATGGTCAGCGCTACAACCCTGATTGCCGACTACTATCAGGGCGATCGCCGGGCCAACTTCATGGGTTTGCAAGCTGCCTTCATGGGTTTTGGGGGCGTTTTGTTTCTCTCTGTGGGTGGCTTTGTCGCCGATCTAAATTGGCGCTTACCGTTTTTGATTTATCTGCTCTCTTGACTGTTACTGCCAACAATGGTGCTGTCACTGGTGGAGCCAGTCCGAGGGCAAGGGAATGGCTTGGATATCAATCCCAGTAGTCAGCAGGTCACGCCCTCCCGACTACCGGTAAAGCTGCTGGTGCTGGTTTACGGGTCGGCACTGATCATGCAAATTATCTTCTACTTAATTCCAGTGCAGCTGCCGTTTTATCTGCGGCAGATTGCCCAAGCGGATGCGACCCGCAGCGGCTTGGCGATCGCCTTTGCCACCCTGTTGAGTGCCCTGGCTTCCCTCAATTATGGCCGGATCAAGCGCCACTTTAACTTCATTAGCATCCTAGCGATCGCTTTTACGTTGATGGGGATTGGCTATCTCGGGATTGGGGTAGCCGGAACCTACTGGCTGATTCTGGTGGTGCTGATTCCCACCGGGTTAGGACTGGGGCTATTGATGCCTAACCTGAATGTCTGGACTTCAGCGGAAGTTCCCGATGATCTGCGGGGACGAGCCTTGGGAGGTTTGACGACTTTCTTCTTTTTGGGGCAGTTCCTCTCGCCGATCGCTGCTCAACCGGTTAGTAGCACCGTCGGGCTCGCAGCAACCTACGGGCTAGCAGGGGTGCTACTGGTAGTTCTAAGTGCAATTCTGTGGACCTCTAAAAAGCAGGTGTGCCGGTTGATTGATTCGGCAGGATAGGCTTGATCGCGATTCTAGACAAGTACGAACCACGGGGTATGTAGGGAACCTTGAAGTACCTACTTGCCCAATTGAAGGTGTTTTAGCGATCATACTTGCATTCAAAGTTGGGAATAGCAAGGTATCCAAATGCCTACGATTAGCAAAAACAACGATGTCTTGACTGTGATCATCATCTTCACGGTTGAACTAGAACGCCAGCAGGAACTGGTAGAGACGATTATGGAGTTTCTGGAAACCGTGAAGCACCAGCCTGGCTTCGTCTCCGCCAGCATCCATAAAAGTCTGGATGGGGTAAGAGTGATGAACTACGCCCAGTGGCAAACCCAGGCAGACTATCAAGCTTTTATCCAAAATTCTCAAGTACAATCCCAGGGAGCAAAGCTTGCTGAGTTCCAGATCCATGAGTCCCATGTTTACGAAATGGCTGTTTCGAAGCCGGATAATGCTTCTCTCCAGATTGTTAAGGGAGGACTCATTCACTTGGCTGAATTTAGAGTCAAACCAGAGAACCAGCAACGCTTAGTAGAATTAGAGCGGGAGTACGTTGGGGTGGGATTGCAAAATCCCGGCCTTCTATCGGCTAACTTTCACCGTTCACTGGATGGGGTTCACACGGTCAACTATGGACAATGGCGGAGTTTTGCGGATTTTGAAGAACTCCTCAAAGACCCAAAGTATGCCCCTTTAAATCAGTACTGGCAAGGTTTAGCTGAGAACGAGTTTCATCTTTACGAGGTTGTATTTACAGAGCCTGCTGAATAATTTGATTTAGCCACCAGGTATCCCTAATCAATATTTAGGAAAACCTATCTCCGCTTTATAGCCCTGACCCATGCTTCGGCGACAACGGGTTTAGAATTTATTAAAAAACAGTAATATCAAGTTTTGAGTCACGCTGACAGCCCCAAAGCATAAGGACTGATCGCTATGAGCCCCCCCCAATCTCCTCAGGATCAATCCCGCCCTCAAGTCGAAGTCTTTGACGGCAACGGGAATGAGCATCCATCCACCGTTGTGGTTGACCAGCCAACGGATCAAGAGGACAAGCAAGACCTAGAGGAAACACCTCCCTTTCGGATGGGTAGGCGGGGTTGGATAATTACCGGAGCGATCGCCGCTATTTTTGCTGCTGCCGTTGGCTTCCGGATCTGGACAATGACGCAGATGGCTCAGGGAGGAGGTCCTGGGGGCGGCGGTCCTCCGGGGGTTCCGGTCGAGGTCGCCACGGTTCCCAGGGGCACATTAGTTGAAAGCAGCGATTATGTCGCCAGCCTGGAATCGCGTCAATCAGTGACTCTCCAGCCGCAGGCAGAAGGCCGGGTGAGTGAAATCTTTGTCAACGCAGGGGCCTCGGTCAACCAGGGAACGCCGATTTTGCAGGTAAATCCAGATCAGCAGGCGGCCTCAGTTAGTGGGGCAGCAGCAGGGGCAGACTCGGCTAAAGCCACCGTTGCTAATGAGCAAGCCACCCTTAAATCCGTAGAAGCGCAGCGCCTCTCGTCCTTGTCTAATTTGCGCTATGCCCAGCGCCAGGCCCAACGGTATTCTCAACTTTATTCCGCCGGGGCAGTGTCTCAGCAGCAGCGGGATGAACAGCAAGACAATCTCCAGGTTGCCCAGGCCAACCTGGGTCAGATCAATCAACAAATTCAAGCCCAACAGGCCAAAATTTCAGCCGCCCAGAATAGCCTTCAACAAGCTCAGGCTAACGTCACCGAGCAGCAAGTTGAGCTTCAGAACTACCAGGTCAAGGCTCCCTTTGCTGGCACCGTAGGCGATATCCCAGTCAAAGTCGGGGATTATGTCACCCCCGCCACTACCCTGGCTAACCTGACCCAGAACCAGTCGCTTTTGGTGAATATTTCCGTTCCTGTGGAGCGGGCAGCTGACCTAAGAGTGGGGCTGCCCGTTGAGCTAATCAGTTCCCAAGGTCAGCGGATTAGCACCAGCCGAATTTCTTTTGTTTCCCCCAATGTCAGCGACGAGACCCAATCGGTTCTAGTCAAGGCCAGTTTCAGCAATCCAACCGAGCGACTGCGGGCTGACCAGTTTATGCGGGCCAAGATTATCTGGAACCAGCGTCCGGGTCCGCTGGTTCCGACGACGGCCATTTCTCGTGTAGCTGGACAGGACTTTGTGTTTGTAGCCCAAACCAAGGGAGATCAAAAGATCGCCCGCCAAACCCCTGTGAAGCTAGGAGACATCCAAAACAACCGCTATCAGGTCTTGGAGGGACTACAACCTGGGACAACGATTGTCACCTCTGGCATTCAGAAGTTACAGGATGGGGCACCAATCTTAACCGACTCTCCAGGCTCTAAAGATGTTCGTTAACTTCTTCATCCGGCGTCCGGTTTTTGCCACAGTTTGCGCTCTGCTAATCATTTTGGTAGGCGCTATTAGTATTCCAACCCTGGCGGTGGAAAACTATCCGAATGTAGAGCCGACCACAATTAACGTCAACGCCAATTACACTGGGGCCAGTGCTGAGGTGGTTGAGAGTGCTGTCACCTCGGTGATTGAGCGCCAGATCAACGGGGTGGAAGGGTTAGAGTATATTTCCTCCACCAGTACCAATCAGGGCAACAGCAGTATTACCGCTACCTTTGGCCAGGGGCGCGACAAAGACATTGCCGCCGTTGATATTCAAAATCGGGTGTTTCTGGCCCAGCCGCAACTGCCGGGGCAGGTTAATCAAACTGGGGTCACGGTTAGCAAACAGTCTGGCAACTTTGTGTTGGGGATGGGGCTATTTTCCCCCAAAGGGGAGTATGACAACCTGTTTGTCAGCAACTACGCCGATCTTTATCTGGTGGACCCGCTCAAACGCATCCCAGGGGTGGCGGAGGTGCGGATCTTTGGCGAGCGCCGCTATGCCATGCGCCTGTGGCTAGACCCCAACCGCTTGGCCAGCCGCAACTTAACCGCCCAGGATGTGGTTGAGGCCCTGCAGGAGCAAAACTTGCAGGTGGGGGCGGGGCAAATCGGGCAGGAACCTGCCCCTCCCGACCAGGAGTATGTGATCAGCTTGCAGGCGGAAAGCCGCCTTAAGAGTGCTGAGGAATTTGGAGATCTGGTGCTCAAGACGGGGGAGGATGGCACCCTGGTCCGACTTAAGGATGTAGGGCGAGCAGAGTTGGGTGCCCAGGACTATAGCAGCTTTTTGCGGTTCAGCGGCCAGGATGCTGTGGGGTTGGGGGTAGTTCAAACCCTGGGCAGTAATGCCCTAGAAATTTCCCAGGCGGTGCGGGCTGAGATGGAGCAACTGGCTGAGAAATTCCCCCCCGGACTGGAATACAAAGTTGCCTTTGATACCACTGAGGCGGTGCAAGAAGCCTTTCGGGAAGTGATTCTCACCCTGGCGATCGCTATTGCCTTGGTGGTCCTGGTGATTTACATCTTCCTGCAGGATTGGCGGACCACCCTGATCCCCACCATTACGATTCCGGTTTCCCTGGTCGGCACCTTTGCCTTTATGAAACTGTTTGGGTTCTCGATCAATAGCCTGACCATGTTTGGGTTGATTTTGGCCACTGGGCTGGTGGTGGATGATGCGATCGTCGTGATTGAGAATATTGTTCGCTTAATTGAGCAGGGAATGAAACCAATCCAGGCGGCAATGGCGGCGATGGCCGAGGTCACTGGCGCGGTGACTGCCACCTCTTTAGTGCTGTTTGCTGTGTTTGTGCCCGTGGCCTTTTTTCCTGGGGTGACCGGCAAGCTCTACCAGCAGTTTGCCCTAACGATTGTGTTTTCGATCGCAATTTCTACCTTTAATGCCCTGACTTTAACCCCAGCCCTATCAGCTCTGTTGCTGCGTCGGAGCCAGGGTCCCCAAAACCGCTTCTTTCGCTGGTTTAATCGCTCCTTTGAGAGTCTGCGTGACAGCTACGATCGCTTGTTGCGGCAACTGAGTCGGATGCGGGGAATTGTGGTTGGGGTGTTTGTAGCTTTGCTGGGGATTACCTTTCTGCTCTTTCAAATTGTTCCAGGAGGGTTTGTCCCCGATGAAGACCAGGGCTACTTCATCACGATTATTCAGGGGCCGGAGGGGAGTTCTTTAAACTACACTAGCAAGGTCATGCAGCAGGCAGAAAAACAACTGCTGGCCCTGCCGGAGACCTCGGGCACCTTTGCAGTCGGGGGGTTTAGCTTTGGGGGCGGCGGCGCTAACTTTGCAACGATTTTTACTACCCTCAAACCCTGGTCCCAGCGCGATCGCTCTGTGCAGGAGATTATCACCCAGCTAACGGGGCCACTAATGTCAGCGCCGGAAGCGCTGATTATCCCGATTAATCCGCCCCCGGTCCAGATTGGCAGCAGTCAGGGCGGCTTTGACTTTCAAGTTCAGGACAAAGGCAATTTAGGACTGGAGGCCCTGGCCCAGGCAACTCAAGAATTGGTGCAAAAAGCCAATGCCTCCGGTAAGTTAATCCGGGTCAACAGTCAGTTTGCGGTCAATTCCCCCCAGTTAATGATTGAGGTCAATCGCAACCAGGCCAAGGCCCTGCAAGTCTCCTTGGAGGATATCTTTGGCACTCTGCAAACCTACCTGGGGGCCAACTACGTCAACGACTTTAACTTGTTTGAGCGTACCTACCGAGTCTATGTCCAGGCAGATCAGCAGTTTCGCTCTAAGCCAGAGGATATTGGCAGCCTCTACGTCCGCTCCCAGAACGAGCAGATGATCCCGATGAGCAATCTAATTCAGGTTCGCTCCACCGTCGGGCCTCAAACCATTAACCACTACAACCTCTTCCGCTCGGCCCAAGTCACCGGTACCCCAATTCCTGGGACTAGCTCCGGGCAGGTGATTAAAATCATGGAAACCCTGGCTCGGAAGACGCTGCCCACCGGCATGGACTTTGCCTGGTCTGGTTCCTCCTTAGAGGAAATTAACTCCGGTGGCCAAGCGCCAATCATCTTTGGTCTGGGGTTGGTGGTGGTGTTTCTGGTTTTGGCCGCCCAGTACGAGAGCTATATTGACCCCTTGATTATTTTATTCGCCGTGCCCCTAGCAGTCTTAGGGGCACTGATTGCTTTGTTTTTGCGGGGGCTGGCTAATGATGTCTATGGCCAGATTGGCCTGGTGATGCTGATTGGTTTAGCCAGTAAGAACTCGATTTTGATTGTTGAATTTGCCAACCAACTGCGGGACCAGGGTCATACCGTGGTCAAAGCGGCGATTCAAGCGGCTGAAGAACGGCTGCGGCCGATTCTTATGACTGCCCTCTCGTTTATTTTTGGGATCTTTCCCCTAGTCGTAGCCACTGGGGCCGGGGCTGCGGCCCGGCGATCGCTGGGGACTACGGTCATGGGAGGTATGGTTGTCTCGACCTTCTTGAGTTTGTTTGTGGTCCCGATTCTCTACATTGTGATTGGCACAGCCCGAGAGCGCTGGTCACGCCGTCAACCTCCTCCTTCAGCCCCCCAGCGAGAAGTTGTCTCCGCTGCCAACCGTTAAAAGGTAAGGTATTAACCCCAGCCTCAATCTGCTGCGGTGGGAGGAGGTTGTGTGCCACAATAGTTATCTGGAAAAATTTTAGTCTTATGTTTGACGCGCTTTCAGAACGCCTAGAATCTGCCTGGAAAAAGCTACGGGGTCAAGATCAGATTTCCGAGTCAAATATCCAAGAGGCCCTGCGGGAAGTACGACGGGCGCTATTGGAGGCCGATGTTAACCTCCAGGTGGTCAAGGATTTTATTGAAGAAGTCCGAGAGCAAGCCTTGGGAGCACAGGTAATCACCGGCGTTCGCCCCGACCAGCAGTTTATTAAAGTTGTCCACGAGCAGCTGGTCCAGGTGATGGGGGAAACCAATGCTCCCCTAGCCGAAGCCCAGACAGCGCCAACAATTGTATTAATGGCAGGCTTGCAGGGCACCGGCAAAACTACGGCGGCGGCCAAGTTGGCGCTGCACCTGCGCAAGCAAAACCGCGAATCTCTGCTGGTGGCAACAGACATCTACCGACCGGCGGCGGTTGATCAGCTCGTTACCTTGGGCAAGCAGATTAATGTGCCTGTATTTGAGCTGGGAACCCAGGTCAACCCCGTTGAAATTGCCCGTCAGGGCGTTGAGCAGGCCCGAAGCCAGGGGGTTGATACTGTCATTGTTGACACCGCTGGTCGCCTGCAGGTGGATGCGGAGATGATGGCGGAGTTGGCCGAGATTAAAGCCGTGATTCAACCCCAGGAAACCCTGCTGGTGGTTGATGCCATGACTGGCCAGGAAGCGGCCAATCTCACCCGCACTTTTCAAGAAGAAATTGGGATTACCGGGGCAATTCTGACCAAGTTAGATGGCGATACCCGCGGTGGGGCGGCGCTGTCGGTGCGGCAAGTTTCTGGGCAGCCGATTAAATTTGTCGGGGTGGGCGAAAAGGTCGAAGCGCTGCAGCCATTTTATCCAGAGCGGATGGCCTCCCGAATCTTGGGGATGGGGGATGTGCTGACCCTGGTGGAAAAGGCCCAGGAGGAGTTTGACCTGGCCGATGCCGAGAAAATGCAGGAGAAAATCCTGTCGGCCAAGTTTGACTTTACAGATTTTCTCAAGCAGACCCGGCTGCTTAAAAATATGGGCTCCCTGGGCGGAATTATGAAGTTGATTCCAGGGATGAACAAGCTCTCTAGCGATCAATTGCAAAAAGGGGAAGTGCAGCTCAAGCGAGCAGAGTCAATGATTAGCTCCATGACTGCCGATGAGCGGCGTAATCCTGAATTGCTCTCTGGGTCCCCCAGCCGCCGCCGTCGAATTGCCAAGGGGGCCGGCTACCCCTTAGAAGAGGTGAGCAAGCTGGTCAGTGACTTTCAAAAGATGCGATCGCTGATGCAGCAGATGGGCCAAGGCCAAATGCCACAAATGGGAATGCCGGGAATGGAGGGGAACCCGATGATGCCGGGCCAAGGTGCTGGACCCGGATGGCGGGACTATCCGGGTGGGGGCAATGCTGCCAAGAAAAAGAAAAAGACCAAAAAGAAAAAAGGGTTTGGTACACTTTGAAGGGCCATCCCTGCTAGGGGGCTAGGTGAATTTTTTGTTATATCTAAATCAGGAGTTTTTCTTTTCAGCATGATTAAACTGCGACTCAAGCGCTACGGCAAAAAACGTCAAGCCAGCTATCGGATTGTGGCCATGAACAGCCGCGATCGCCGTGATGGTCGGCCCCTAGAAGAGCTAGGCTACTATAATCCGATTACCGATGAAATCAAGCTTCAGGTTGAGCCAATTGTCAAACGGCTCAAAGATGGCGCTCAACCCACCCCGACGGTTCGTCGGATCTTAGAAAAAGCGAATGTCTTTGAGCAGGTTCGCGCCTAAGGCTATTTTTGCTTGCAATGAACCCATCCGATCAAACCAGTCCTAATTATCCCGAATTGGTTCACCTGTTAGTGGCCCCTTTGCTTGAGCATCCAGAGGCTCTCAAGATTGATAGTGAAATTAACCAAGCAAAAGCGCGGATTTGGATTCGAGTTGCCTTTGAAGGGTCGGATAAGGGCCGGGTGTTTGGTCGAGGTGGTCGAACCATTCAGGCGATTCGCACCACCATTGAAGCAGCCGCCCAAGCTGCTGGTCAGATGGCCTATCTTGAGATTTATGGCACCCGCGAGGAAACTGAGCGATCGCCGGAGATTAAAAAAGCACCTCCCAAACGACGGCCTTCTCCCGGGGCTGAATAAGCTGACTTCAAGCCCCCAGACGCAACTTCTGATAAGCGTGGTTTAAACTGCTAGGGGCTAGTTCCCGATTAAAGCTCAAAACTGCCTGGGCCAGCGATTAATTAATGCTCCAGAGGCCCTAAGGGTTTGAAAGTAAGCTCAGGCATTCTTAGATTATTTAGAATCAAACTTTGAGGTCAAGATCAAGCGGGTATGGCAGAGGTATTGACAATTCAACTCCCTAGCCCTCAAAGTGCGATCGCCCTGGCCGGAGAGCAACAAGAAAACCTCAAGACCTTGGCCCAGCAGACGGGAGCCAAGCTTGTCCTCAGGGGGCAAGAGCTGAGAATTTCTGGGTCACCCAGCCAGGTTGAACATTCTCAGCAACTTGTCCAGGCCCTTTCTGACTTTTGGCAGCCCGGCAAGTCAATCACTGGGGTGGATATTCTCACGGCCCAACAAGCAATTCAAACTCAACAGCAGGACCAGTTAAAAGACTTACAGCAGGATGTTTTGGCCCGGACCCGGCGAGGGGACTTGATTCGAGCCAAGACCTTTCGCCAGTATCAGTACATCAAAGCAATCCGCACCCATACCCTCACCTTCGGCATTGGCCCCGCGGGCACCGGCAAGACCTTTTTGGCTGCAGTTCTAGCGGTTCAGGCTTTGCTTGCCAATGAGTATGAGCGGTTAATCCTTACCCGTCCGGCGGTGGAAGCGGGAGAACGACTGGGTTTTCTACCAGGGGATCTCCAGCAAAAAATTAATCCCTATCTGCGTCCCCTCTACGATGCCCTCTACGAACTGATTGACCCAGAAAAGATTCCCGGTTTGATGGAAAGGGGTGTGATTGAAGTTGCCCCCCTGGCGTATATGCGGGGTCGCACTCTGAATAATGCCTTTGTGATTTTAGATGAAGCTCAAAACACCACCCCTGCCCAGATGAAGATGGTCCTCACCCGCTTGGGATTTCATTCTCGGCTGGTGGTCACGGGCGATGTTACCCAGACAGATCTACCGTCTCATCAAACTTCAGGACTCAGGGTCGCCCAAAAGATTTTGAGCAATGTGGAGGGGATCGCCTTTTGTCACCTGTCTAAGGGAGACGTAGTTCGCCATCCGTTGGTAGAAAAGATTGTTGATGCCTATGAGCGGCACGAAATTTCTTCTGGATAAACTGACTTCTAGTTCAGGGTTCCAGTTCGTGGTCTTTTGGAAACAGCAGCTGCAGGTTGAAGGTTTCTAAGACCGCACCTGTGAGTGAGTTCAAGACTTTGTCCTCATGAGGACAAAGTCTTGCCGCTAGTTTTGCTTGGATCAATCACACTCTGCTAGGGTTTGGTTACAACCAGGAAGCTAATTTTCACCCCCTGAATCAATGACTGCCACTTTAAAAGAATTTTTAGAAGCTTGCGAAAGCTTGGGAACCCTGCGCCTGATTGTCACCAATGAGGTGGCTGTCCTAGAAGCTCGGGGGACAATTCAGAAGCTATTTTACGCTGAATTGCCCAAGGGAAAATACGCCAACATGCACCAGGAAGGCTTTGAGTTTCATCTGAATATGGATCAAGTCAAGCAGGTGAAGTTTGAAACTGGCCAGGCCAAGCGGGGTGATTTTACAACCTATGCAATTCGGTTTCTAGATGCTCAAGAGAAGCCAGGGTTAAGTCTGTTTCTCCAGTGGGGGAAGCCGGGAGAGTACGCCCCCGGTCAGGTGGAAGCCTGGGAGAGTTTGCAAGCCAAGTACGGTCAGCTTTGGACCCCGGAGCCTGTTGAAACCCTCTAGCCCTAAAAATTAAAATAGCGCTATCTTGCTGAAGGTGATCCCCTGTAGCAAGCAGCCATGGATGCTCAAGAACTCTATTTGTTTGACCTGATGGGCTATCTGGTGATTGAGGCAGTTTTGACTCAGCCAGAGGTCAAGCGCTTGAATGAAATTTTTACCCATTATCAGCAGCTAGAAGCAAATCCCCAAGCCCTCAAGTGGCGATTGGGCTGCCGGGAAATTGGCGGTAGCGGTAAGGATCTATTGGAGTGGGGACAACCCTATCTCAACCTATTGGATCACCCCCGGTTGATGCCCTACCTGCGATCGCTGATTGGCGATCGCTTCCGTATTGATCACACCTACGCCGAATCAATGAAGCCAGGGGCCCCTGGTCTGCAGTTGCATGGGGGTGGCAGTCCCTATGATCCGGCTCAGTACTACCTGTTTCAGAATGGCCGAATGTACAACGGTTTAGTGGCAGCGGTCTGGGCATTAGAGGATGTTCCCTCTGGGGCTGGGGGATTTTGTTGCATTCCTGGGAGTCACAAAAGCCAAGTCCCCTGTCCGGTATCGGTTCGCCGCTTAGAAGCCCCTTTGTCAGTGATCACCCCCGTGCCGGTAAAAGCGGGTTCAGTGATTTTATTTACCGAGGCCTTGACCCACGGCACCCTTCCCTGGTCAGCGCCTTGGGAGCGGCGATCGCTTTATTACAAGTACAGTCCGGGGCATCTTTCCTGGGCCAGTCGCTATTATCCTGACCACCAGCAGCTAGACCTGGATCATCATCAACTTCTAGAACCGCCCTATGTGCAGAGCCGCAGGCCAATTCATGATTAACTAAGGATGGCTGCCCAGAATAAACCCATGAAGCTACTGGTCCTCAGCAATGGGCATGGTGAAGATCAAATTGCCGTGCGAATTTTACAGCAATTGCATCGGCAGTCCCAGACTCTGGAGCTAGCGGCGCTGCCGATTGTCGGGGAAGGTCATGCCTATCGGCAAAACCAGATTCCAATTATTGCCCCGGTTCAAATTATGCCCTCCGGAGGCTTTATCTATATGGATCGGTGGCAACTGGTTCGAGACCTACAGGGGGGGCTATTGCCCTTGACCTGGCAGCAACTGCAGACGGTGCGACAGTGGGCACGCCAAGGAAATCCGATCCTGGCGGTTGGCGATATTGTGCCACTTCTGTTTGCCTGGGGGAGTGGTGCTAACTATGGCTTTGTCGGCACTGCTAAGTCAGACTATTACCTGTGGGATGAAGCAGGTCCTTTAGTGCAAAAGAATCGCTGGGAGCAGTGGTTACGGCCCGCCTCCGTTTACCATCCCTGGGAGCGCTGGCTGATGGGACATCCCCGCTGCAAAGCAGTATTTCCCCGCGATCGCTTGACTGCTGAAACCCTTCAGCGCTGGTCAATTCCAGTGTTTGACCTGGGGAATCCGATGATGGATGATCTCACTCCAGTCCAGGAAGTCCCCCAGCAGCAAGCTTTGACAATTTTATTACTCCCAGGCTCTCGACCGCCCGAAGCCTACAACAACTGGCAGCAAATTCTAGCCGCAATTTCTGGACTGCTCGGGGAATCGCCGATTTTATTTCTAGGAGCGATCGCTCCCGGATTAGATTTAAACATTCTCAGCCAAATTCTAGCCGACCAGGGATGGCAGGGGTTTGAAGGGTTCAACTGGCCTGACTCCCAAGCCCTGTGCTTTGCCCACGGGCAAGCCACCCTGATATTGACCCAACAAACCTTTCCAGAATGTCTAGATCAGGCTCAGATAGCGATCGCCATGACAGGAACGGCCATGGAGCAGTTTGTCGGTCTAGGCAAACCGGTGATCAGCATGGCTGGCAAGGGTCCACAGTTCACCGCTGCGTTTGCCGAGGCTCAAACCCGTCTGCTGGGGCCTTCGGTAACTTTAGTCGAACTGGTACAGGTTCCGCAGACGGTGCAGACTTTGTTGCAGAACCCCACTCACCTGAGGGAAATTGCCCAGAATGGTCGCCGACGAATGGGGCTGCCCGGTGCAGCCCGCCGGATTACTGAATGTTTAAACACGACCCTGCTGGCTGGGGAACATTCTTTATAGAAGTTAAGTCCTAGTTCTCAGGACTGGTTCAGAAGCTATAAAGCATAAGTTTTTTTGGCTGTAATTGTCCCTTGAAGATTTAGATATTTAATCAAATATCAGTTATTAGGATGAATTAATTGCTTTTGTAGCTTATATAGCTAGAAAGAGTGTGTAATCATTAAATACGATCCTTAATATTGCTTAGCTCAAGTAATTTATTGATTACTTTTTCTGTCTGAAGGCGGAATAGACTTTTCAACTCAAGGGCTATCCTTTGAACACATTTCAAGTAAACACTTCAAAACTTTGGGGGACATCTTAGAATGTCTAGTTTTTCTCGATGGCACTCAGGAAGTGCAGCATTAATGGCTTTAGGCGTGATCGCAGGGGGGGCTGCCCCTTTGATGATTTCAACTCCCGCCTCTGCTCAAACTAACTTCTCAGATGTTAGTTTCGGCTATTGGGCGCGGCCATTTATCCAAAAGTTAGCTCAAGAAAATATTATTGCTGGCTTTCCTGATGGCACATTTAAGCCTGAGCAGCCGGTGACCAGAGCCCAGTTTGCCGCCTTAGTTCGGCAAGCGTTTAGCAAACCGCAGATTCGCTCAGCGCGATCTTTTCCTGATGTCCCAGCTAATTATTGGGCCAGCCAACCAATCTCAGAAGCCTATCGGACTGGATTTCTAACCGGCTACCCGGATGGAACCTTTAAGCCCAATCAGCAAATTCCTAAGGTTCAGGTGCTTGTCTCTGTTGTGAATGGCCTGGGTTTGCGCCCCACAGGCTCGATCCCCAATACTTTGAATGTTTTCAGAGACGAAAATCAGATTCCAACCTACGCCCAGGATGAGGTAGCCGCAGCCACCCAAAAAAGCATTGTTGTTAGCTATCCTGACAAGGTTTTCTTAGGTCCCCAAGAGGT
>JBGTDP010000210.1:0-2318 GCA_041748255.1 Thermosynechococcaceae cyanobacterium
AAATGTTGCTCGATGTACTCCGCACAGTCGTCTAAACTGGCTAGGGTTGAGTTGTTTTACTTGCTCATAAGCTGGCATAGGGAGGATCTTTCTTCTCTACTCTTGCTATTCTCTACTACCCTTTTGCAAGAGCCTTAATGAAGCGGACGGGCAAGAAGGCTTAGCAGAGTTACCATAGTTGCCTGCAAGTCAAGGATTAGACTTGGCTTTTGGCATCCCGGCTTCAAGCTCTTCTAAAGTCTCAATCACCAGGCGTTTGGCTTGCAGTCGCCAGCCCCACTTTTGGATATTAAAGGCGATCGGGAAAGCAATTAGGGGGGCCAAAAAATCCAAAGGCTGCTTAAAGGAAATTCCCAGTAATAGTCCCAGCCCCGCAACTCCCCAAAAGGGCAAAGCCACTGCTTGACGTTGGTTTTTTACCAGTTGACTTACAAAATCAGTCGGCATCTGATCTAGTAAGTCGGCTTTTACCTGCTGCTGTTCCCTAGCAGAAACCGATAAACCAACTTTTTGCCGGAGTTTTTCTTTTTTGCGGGCATCAGTGCTGTACTGGGTTAGTTCATCCTCTGCCATCAGCACAAGCCGTTCAAGTTGTCCCATTGTCTTCTCTGGTAGCTTTAACTCTCATTAGCGTTAGCTTAGCGGCTTTAGACATCCCAGCTTCAATACTCTTCTAAAAAGGCGAGGGCAGGGTTTCTTTGGCATTCAACGCAAAGCAGTGACGTCCCTGGGGATGTTGCCAACTTTTACCAGCCTTTTGTGCGGGGGGATTTTGGCGGCTGTTGGTGGCAAACTCAGCGCAAAGCTCGTAGGTAAAAGGGCTGAGGCGACGATATTCGTACAGCTTGTCAGTGACCGGATCAGTTCTGCGGGTGCTTTTATCTAGGGAGAGAGGCAGCACATAGTCCTGATCAGCTTGAACAGACTGATCGTGTAGAATGCTGGCGATTCCCATTAGGTCTTGAATCCGCTGCTGATCAAGGGTGAGTTGACGCTGTCGCCAGGGGGTTCCCAGCGCCCAAAACCCCCCGACGATCGCTAGGATTACGGCGACGGAGGCTGCGATCGCAAAGGTACGATCCATCCTAGACGGGCTCACGACGGCCCTCTCGGCTGCCGCTGCAGCCAGGCAAAGTAGTACCAGAGGACACTCCCGGCCAAGATCAGCACCACTAGAACTTTGAGAATAAACCGCAACGTTAAATCGCCTCTTAAAAAAGCAGATAAAAATACGATCAGATTCCCCACGGCAATTAAAGCCGCCACTAGCAATGCCAAGTAAGTGAGCCATTTGCGTACCCCGGAATGATACTTCTCAGGATTGGCTCTCAACTCTTTGGCAATTATGCCCATCACAAACAAAAACAAGGGAAAAGCAGTTATCAACCGGGCCAAGCTAAAAGCAACACTATCGGAATAGTTGCCTGGGAACCTGGCCAGAGGACTGGGAATATACAAGTCAATGAAGATAAACCCGAGTTGTCCCAAGGCCTGAGTCCAGAGAGCCAGCATTGAGAAAGTCAACAGGTAAACAAAAGCATCCTTAGCAGATTCCCCCGTCTGACCGATGGGGATGGGCAACGGCAGGCCAGTCAAACGTTCGTAAATCTGGCGAAAAGCGCTTTCAATCTCCCGCTGCGACCAACCAAAACTTCGCAACAGCTTGCTGGTAAATTCATCTGAAGTCCCTTTGGCCCTGGCAGCTTCAATAAAACGTACTAGCGCTGAGCGAGCCTCATCCTGGGAGGCTCTGTGCCGTTGGTTTCGTCTGGCCATGATTTTAAGTCTCTAGAGACTAAGCTTGCAGCCTCGCAAATCAATGATACTCCCTCTAGGAAATTGGTTAAGAAGAATTCGATTATCAGACGCGCTAATCTGTTAGCATGGCGTCCTTCAACTTGAGATGGCGCTAGATTCAGGCAAACTCGATTAGCTTTGCGGGGCATTCTCTTAATGTTGCAGTCTTATGATACCGACAACAACGGCTACAATCCTTTTGAACTGGTAGGTGCCCGCCCCCACTACAATCCTGATCGCCCTGGACAGGTAGAGCATATTTCCCTGGATCTGAGTTTAGATATCCCAAATCAGCAGTATCATGGCACCTGCTCAATCCGTCTTAACCCCATCCGCAAGGGCATTCAGCAGCTAACCCTGGATGCGGTCAATTTAGCCATTCAATCGGTCCGGGTCGGTCGGACCAAACAAGCCTTTGACTACGACGGCGAACAGCTTCAGATTCACCTCAAACAACCCACCCAGATCGGAAAACCGATTACCCTGGCGATCGCCTATAGCGCCGAGCATCCGCAGCGGGG
>JBGTDP010000211.1:0-3291 GCA_041748255.1 Thermosynechococcaceae cyanobacterium
AAGCTAAGCGCTCTGGCCAGCATCGACGCGCTCACAAAATTGACAACTGGGAGAAGTTTCGTACCTTCGTCAAAGCCCATGGGGATAAAACTCAACAACAGCTAGCCGAATTGTGGGAGGGCGATATCAGTGCGCGAACCATCTCACGAGCGCTCAAAAAGATTGGGTTCACCCGAAAAAGCGGTGCGACCCCGCGTCGGTTTCCGGCGCTAGGGAACGCGCACCAAGACAAAAGACCTACGGCTACCGAGAACGGGATGAAGACAAGCGTGATGTATTTCTGGAGCGACTGAAGGGACTTGAGCCTGATGATGTGGTCTATCTCGATGAAGCTGGGATGGATAATCGCGAAGACTATGGTTATGGCTACAACGAACGCGGTCAGCGCTTTCATGCCCTCAAGAGTGGTCGGCGTCTGGGTCGGGTCAACATGATTGCAGCTTGGTGTAATCATCAACTGATGGCCCCCTTTACAGTTGAAGGGGCGTGCATAGAGCTTCGCTCCGCCAAAGGCGTACGCGTTGTGTTTGAGACGTGGTTGGAGCATTGTTTAGTGCCGGTGCTCAAGCCGGGTCAGATAGTGGTGATGGACAATGCCACGTTTCATAAAGGGGGCAATATTGAGGCACTTATTGAAAGCGCTGGTGCTCAGGTGTGGTACTTACCGCCCTATTCACCAGACTTCAACAAGATAGAGCGATGCTGGTCGTGGCTCAAAAGCCGGATTAGCCACTGCATCAGCGAGTTTAATTCACTTCGAGATGCGATGGAGCATGTCCTCAAAATGGCATCCTAACATTAGTGGCGATTGCTATAAGTATTGATTGACCTGACAACGCTTTTCCAGCGTTGTCAGGTCAATCAATATCCGGATTGGGATGCTGCGGTGCGGTGGGTGGATAGCAATCTGGGCGTTGCTGATCCAGGATATGAAAGGAAGGCTGGAAGCCCGAAGTCTCATTCAAGATTGCATGCAATCATACTGTCATTCAGCAACGTCGATATAGATTTCGCTGCGCTCCTGCTCAAACTTTTTCAGTTCGTAGGCCGCGATACCACCGCCGACAATGCCGTTCTTCAAGGCGGCTAGTGCAATAAATAAGTCTCCGCTGAGCAGTTGTCGCAGATACTTCTCGCTTGGGCGATTGGCCGTATAGGTATCAAGGTCATTGAAAACATCGCCAAAGGTTGCCAGCAGAGCTTCCATCAGCAGCATGTCATTTGCCGTGAGATAGCGAATCTCTATAGACATGAACTAAAGGTAAATAACGTTTGTCATCACCGGACATCAATACCCCTTACAACCCACTGATCACAGTGAGATTTCTAGCGACTCGAAAATGTTATGTAGCTTGAATGTTCTCACTTGAGGCAAATTTTGCGAATACTTCTGCTTCCGTCAAATTTAAGGTTTGATTGGCAAATTCATAGTAACTAGGTTTCATGTCGATAAAGATTTGCTCCTTAAAATGAAGAACCCAATCGCAGCAAGCTGCGGGGTATCCGGCTAGAGAGAGAATAAGCGCATCTGTTGCGCTTGAGCCTTCTCTTGCTCCGTTCCCTGTTCCTGAATGTAGCGTTTGATCATCTCGCTGTTGACCCCATCTCCCACTGTGCCAATATAGCCACCATCACTCCAAAACTCTCCACCCCATAGCTGTCTTCGTAGCTCTGGGCTTGAACAACTCTCTTGCACTGATGCTTTTGAGAATTTGCATGACTCGCGAGGGAGCATATTTGGGGGCAGCAGCGACAAAGATATGAATATGGTCTCCATCTGTTCCCATCTGGTCAATTTCAAACCAATAGCGCTCAGCGATCTCCTCAAAAACCTGCTGGAGGTACTCACAGCGTTCTTCTAGAAGCAATAGTCCTCGACGGTACTTGAGACAAAACACCATGTGATAACGAATCTGATACACGCAATGACTCGCTCGTTGCAGCTTCATGCTCTGATTATATTGCCGAGTTAGCTCTCGGCAGGCTGCTTGACCCAATCGCAGCAAGCTGCGGGGTATGCGCAGCCGTTTTTAGATCAACCCAAACTCATAACCTTTTATAACTTTTTCTCACTGACATAGCTCAATCATCAGTTGAAAATGGATGAATAAAGATATAGACATTTTTAGAGAATAAACACAATAAAATACAGTTCCTCTAAAAGGCTGACTCTAGAATTGTGTCCTTTCTCACAAGGATACTGCAGACAACTTTCTAAAGAGCCTGTTCAAGAAACATCCCTTTCACGCTGTAAATTGCTTCCCAGCAGACAAGTCCAGAGGCATCTATCTGTCCCACGAAAACATCAAGGTTCTTTGGCCTTGCTAATCTGGGAATTATAAGTGAGAGCCTTAAGGCCCCTGCTCGCTAAAGCTCAGGTAATCCTGATCCTTAAACCTCAATCGTAAATCCCTTTAATCAATGCTGGAAACAACCCTTGTCGGAAATACAACCATCGTCGCAGCTCAGGATCAACTCTCTTCAGACCTGGCAGGAGAAGCGATTATTCTAGAGCTTAAGTCTGGGACCTACTATGGCCTCAATACCGTCGGTGCCCGGATCTGGGATTTAATCCAACAACCCCGGACTCTCAACGAAGTTCGAGATATCTTGCTTGAGGAGTTCGAGGTAGAGCCTGAGCAGTGCCAACAGGATCTCTCTGGGTTACTTCAAGACCTGGCGGCCAAGGGTCTAATTGAGGTTACCCATGAGACGACTGCGTAAGTTTCTACAGTTATCTGATAATGATCGCCGTCTTTTGCTTAGTGCTGCGGTTTTGCTCAATGGCATCCGGCTAGGTTTATGGCTGCTGCCGTTTCAGAGTTTGTGCCGCCTGTTGGCAACGTTAATGCCGGTGATTCCTCCTCCACCCTTGGCAGGTGAGTCAATTGCTAAGGATGTGATCTGGGCCATCGAGGTGACAAGCTACTACTCCCCCGGCGGGGTTAAATGCTTGGCCCGAGCCTTAACCACTCAGGTTTTGCTTGGTCGTCAGGGTTACTCCACTGACCTGCGAATTGGGGTTGCCAAGAGTGCAACGGGACAGTTAGAAGCTCACGCTTGGGTCGAAAGCCAAGGAAAAATAATCGTTGGTGCCTTAGAGGATCTAAAACGCTATGCTCCGCTATCTTCCCTAGAGGGACAAAGGCCATGAGCGGTATTAGCGGCATTATCAACTTTGACGGTGCGCCAGTTGATCTAGATATTCTCTCTAAGATGGCGGTTGCTGCTGCCCATCGCGGTCCTGATGGAATTGACTACTGGCACAATGGCCAAGCTGGCTTGACCCAC
>JBGTDP010000212.1:0-20660 GCA_041748255.1 Thermosynechococcaceae cyanobacterium
TTGTTCTAGTAACCGAAAGCTGGAGCCACTGGTGCTGATTGAAAATTGGGGATACAGGGGCAGAATCACAAGCTTATCTGGGCGATCGCGCTTGATCCGGGAGATCGCTTCCTCGGTAAAGGGATGCCAGTAGCGCATGCCGATGTAAATTTGGGCTTCGTATCCTTTGGCCTGCAAACTGTCTCGCAGGGCTTGGGCTTGCTGCTCAGTAATTCGCCGCAGGGGGGAGCCACCGCCAATTTGACGGTAGTTTTCTTGAGAGCGCCGGGACCGCAGGGTCGAAATCAGCCACGCTAAGGGTTTTTGTAACCAACGAAACTTCAGACGGATAATTTCCGGGTCGGAAAACAAGTTGTACAGGAAGGGCCGCACATCTTCAAGCTGATCTGGCCCACCTAAGTTCAGCAGCAAAACCCCAACACGACCCATTACTTACAGCTTCCCTAATTTCAGCTTTGTTACCGATTTTAACAATAATAGCGCCCTCGGCGGCAGCGATAGGGAGCTAATACAGATCTTAACTATCGACAACTGCTCGCAACTATGGGGATTGCGAATTAAATTTACCTGATTAACACTGCCAAATCCAGCATCTTCAGGTTTAATCTTCTTTAGTGATCCTATTGGGGTGGAGTGGCATAATGCCAATGCGGAAAGACCAGCCATCGATTCAGGACCGGATTACCCAGGTCAATCAACGCTTAAAGGCAGCTCAATTTGGGTTGCAAATTGAGTGTCGCTCTCAAAAACTAAGTTTGCGGGGAACCTTCCCGCCGCGCCCCAACAGTTCCCGGCTGCGAGCCCACCAACAACGACTGAGCTTAGGATTGCCAGCGACCCCAGCCGGCTTAAAGCAAGCTGAGCAGCAAGCCAAGATCGTGGCAGCCGAGCTGATTCGGAAAACCTTTAGCTGGCGGGACTATCTGAGTCTCACCGGGAAGCGTTTAAGTGAACTGTCGTTTACTCAGCAATTAGAAGCCTTTGAGCAGGATTTCTGCAGCCGCCTGCAAAACCATCCCCAGCCAGCCTCCGGTCAAACGACCTGGGACAGCGCCTACGCGCCCTACCTGCGTAAGTTAGGGCAGGTCGTCCAAACTCACCCCCAATTGACCCTGGTAGAAGCAATTTATACTACCGTTCGGGCCACTGCCCCCAATTCTCGCAGCCGTCAAGTTTGTTGCACGGCCCTGACCGCTTTGGCTACATTTCTAAATCTAGAGTTACCCATTGACTTGAAGACATTTTGGGGGCGATATAGTTCTAGCCAGACCCAGACTCGCACCCTACCCTCAGATCAGCAGATTCTCGAGGGCTTTAGCCAAATCCCCAATCCTGCCTGGCGGTTTGTCTATGGGGTGATGGCCACCTACGGGCTTAGAAACCATGAGGTGTTTTTCTGTGACTATGGCAATTTGACTCAACCAAGGGCCGAAGCCACAATTCAGGTTCTCGGTATGACCAAAACCGGGTCCCACGAAGTCTGGCCCTTTTACCCAGAATGGATCGAGACATTTAACTTGTCGGAGGTTTGCTTGCCAGCGATCGCGACTAATCTTACCCAAACTACCCTGCAGCGGATTGGTCAGCGGGTGACTCGACAGTTTCGCCGCTACGGGATACCCTTTTCTCCCTATGACTTGCGCCATGCCTGGGCCGTGCGAACCATCCACTTCGGGCTGCCGGATACCGTTGCCGCCCGGATGATGGGGCATTCAGTGACAATCCATACCCGTACCTATCATCGCTGGATTGCCCGTCGAGATCAGCAGCAAGCGGTGGCAGCTGCCCTGAGCCGCAGGCAAGCCCTTTCTTCTTCCTAGAGCTGGGCTGAATTGACTGATTTTCTCCCATGGGATAGAGACTTCTGAGGCTTAAATCTGGGAGGGTAAAAGACAAGCAATTCTTACAAAAAAAACATGAGAGGCATTAACCAAATCAAGACAGCGGCACTGCTAGGACTATTAAGTGGGCTGCTGGTTCTGGCTGGCTATTATTTAATCGGCAATGAACTGGGACTTTATTTAGGAATGGGAATGGCAGCCCTGACGAGTTTTGGCTCCTGGTTTTACTCTGATAAAGCGGCCCTGGCTACCTATCGAGCCCAGCCCCTGGCTCGCGAGCAAGCCCCGGATCTTTACGACAGGGTGGCTTCCTTAAGCGATCGCGCTGAAATCCCGATGCCTACCCTGTTTGTGGTCCCGACCCAGTCTCCCAATGCCTTTGCCACCGGACGCGATCCCAACCATTCAGCCATCGCTGTCACCCAAGGCATTCTAGATTTGCTTTCTGCTGAGGAGCTAGAAGGGGTTTTAGCCCATGAGCTGACCCACATTCGCAACCGAGATACGCTGACCCAAGCGGTTGCTGGCACCCTGGCGGGGGCAATCACCTTTGTGGGCCGAATCCTTAGCTTTGGTGCCCTTTATGGTCCTGTAACCCGCGATAACCGCCAGGGAGGTAATCCCTTTGGAATATTATTTTTAATCGTCTTGGCCCCAATTGCGGCGGCGTTGATTCAGTTTGGGATTTCCCGGACGCGGGAGTTCTCGGCAGATTTAGGATCGGCGCAAATTACTGGCAATCCCGCAGCCCTGGCCAGGGCGCTAGAGAAGTTGGAGGAAATTGGGCACCAAATCCCGATGAATGGGAACCCAGCCATGTCACCGCTGCTGATTGTCAATCCTCTTTCTGCCCAGGGGCTGCAAGCTTTATTTCGTACCCACCCTTCCACCGAAGAACGGATTCGCCGCTTGTTGGCCTTGGCTCAAGAAGCTCAACAAGCCCCCTCCCTAGCCACTTAATTCCCTGGTTTGTTTTCAGGGAGAGTTTAGGCCAGTTAAGCTGGCTTGAATTCTGAAAAAGCCCTAATCCCTTTCCAGCTTTGGAAACTGGCTAAGGCATTTAAGTTGTTTTAGACAATTGGGGATTTCTAAATATCCTTGAACGGAACTGAAGTCAAATTGGCTCAAGTTCATTGGCGGAGCTCGAATAGTAGCTCCCACCAATGAGTTTAGTCGTCTAGCTAAGCGACGGTATAGCCAGCGGCGGTGATCGCCTGGCGAATCGTTTCTTCTGCATCTTTTGTTTCTACCCGCACGGTTTTAGCCTCCACATTTACGTCAACCTTTGCCTGCGGATCCGCAGTCGTGACCGCTTCGGTAATGGTTTCAGCACAATCGGGGCAGCTAATATCAGGAACTTTTAGATCAAGGGTCATAGGGTATCCTAAATAATTTATCAACAAGGATTATTTTCCATCTAGAGAGCGGAGGAAGGCTTCTACTGATCGGAAGGTTTCTCGAAGAATCTAGATGGCACTCAAGCAGGAACACTTCCCGCTCAAAGGGGATCAGATTTCCACCAATGGTGGTTCTGTACCAGGGTGTGAGCCTGCCAAGCAGGATTTGGGTTCGGATAATCTTGGCGATAGTGTCCCCCCCGACTTTCAGTCCGAAAACTGGCACTTTGAAAAATTAAATCAGCGACATCTAGTAAATTATCTGTTTCAGCCCAGAGCCGCAGTTGAGCGCGGATGTCTGATGGTAAGACAACCCCCTGCTCTGGCCTCAGAGATTGCAAAAACTGGCTCAGGGGCAGTTGGGCAAAGTCCTGATGCCAAGCTTTAATTTGGGCGATCGCTGGTGCTAAGACTTCCTGTTCTCGACAAATACCGGCACTGTGCCACACCAGACTGGGTAAGTCCTGACGGATTTTGGCAATGACTGCCAATTGCTGGGGCCAGTCTGCTGTAGCGATTCTCAGAGCTTTTGGTGAGAGTGACTCGACCAGGGATGGATCTGGCTTTGGAGCCAGATGAGTCAATGAAACCTTCTCTAGCTGGCGGCCAAACACAAGGCATTCCAGCAGCGAGTTGCTGGCTAAGCGATTAGCCCCATGGACACCAGTATTCGCAACTTCCCCCACGGCATACAGCCCCGGAATTGAAGTGGCACTGTTAAGGTCAGTGGCAACGCCACCCATCCAATAGTGGGCTGCTGGGGCCACCGGAATCGGCTGCCGAAAGATATCAATCCCCCACTGCTGACAGACTTGGAGAATCTTGGGAAAGCGCCGCTGAATCTGCTGCCGGGAAATCGGCTGTAGGTCCAGCCAGACGTGATCCTGCTTAGATTGGTCTTTACCTACTTTGGTTAAATGACTAAAGATAGCCCGACTAACCACATCCCTAGGGGCCAACTCCCCGGCTAGATGGTAGTCAAACACAAACCGCCGACCGGCGGCATCAATTAAGTGAGCGCCTTCGCCGCGGACTGCTTCGCTGATTAAAAACCTCGGGGCTCCCGGCACTGATAGGGCGGTGGGATGAAATTGAATAAATTCTAGATCTCGCAATAAGGCCCCAGCTCGCCAGGCCATCGCCACCCCATCCCCCGTACTCAAGGCCGGGTTAGTCGTATGGGAGAACACCTGACCGCCACCTCCGGTTGCCAGGACGACTGCCCCGGCTTGAACCCACTGGATCTGCCCCTGGTAGACTAAGCAAACGCCTTGGCAAGCTTGAGTTAGGGGATTTAGCCAAAGGCTGAGGGTAAAGGTGTCGGAGAGAACCTGAATATTCTGCCGCTTCCAGACTTGATTTGTCAGGGTCGTGACCAGCTCCCGGCCAGTGGTATCGGCGGCATGGAGCACTCTGGGGCGGGAATGAGCCGCCTCTAGGGTAAAAGCCAAGCGGTTGCTGGTTCGATCAAAGGTAATTCCCATTTCTAGCAGGGCCTGAACCTGCTGCGGCGCTTGCTCAACCAGAAACTGAACCGCATCAGGATCGCAAAGCCCTGCCCCAGCTTCTAAGGTATCTTTGGCGTGCAAATCAGCTGAATCCGTTGGGGCAATGGCAGCCGCAATTCCCCCCTGGGCCCAATCACTAGCAGAAAGCGATAGGGTGTCTTTGGTCACTAGACCCACTTGAAGCGTTGGGGGCAAGGAAAGGGCAGCATAAAGTCCTGCAGCCCCACCCCCCACCACTAGGACATCAAAGTACTGAATTTGGGCAACAGGATCGGGGTGCAAGGTCAAAGCAGAATTTTAAGATTACATCTAAAGAGAATCGCCCCTTGCCAGGGTTTAGCACGAAAAACAAACCTGCTGGACAAAGAGCGATTTTAGCAAGCGAGTTGCATCTCAAAGGGAATCCTAGCTAGAAGCTTGGATTCAGACTCCCGATCGCCTTAATTATAAATCCCGTTGTTATAGCGATCGCTCCCTTCTACGAGGGCATCTTCAACATCAGTCACCGCAAAATTACCCAGATTTGCTTGCAGGGTGTTCTTCTGTTGGTCACTGAGTCCGGGAATATCTAGCACATCTTCAACATTGTCATAGGGGGCATTTTCAATCAAAACCCTGGCCAGTGTTGGATAAAGCCCTGGATATTCGGCAAAGGTTCGAATATTGGTATTGTTCAAATCAATTCTCTGACCATATTCACTCCCTAACTTCTGATCAACTTGGTTACGAAGAATTTCATTTGCGATCGGGGCGCGGGCCGCCAAAAGCTGCACTGGCTGCAGCGTCAAATCTGCGGCCATTACAGGCTGAGTTAAACCTAAAATGCCTAAGCAGGTGATCATGACCAGACTAATCACACCCAACCAGCGGGTTAATCGTTGCATAAACTTATCCCTTTTTCTGTCTCTAGTCTTAAATACAGTCCTTAAATAGAGCGTATCATTTCAGTTGCGTCTAGTTTGCAAGAAAATGTGACGATCCCCGCCAGCGGCAACAGGATAGATTTTGGATTGCTAGAGTAGAGATTAAATTTATTCCCCTAGGGATTGAACCTCTAGAGATCGCTGCTGTGAGTGTAAAGGTGCAATTTCTGCCCGAGGATGTCACCGTTGAGGCCCAAGTGGGTGAGCCCTTACTAGCAGTTGCTGAGCGGGCCGGAATCACTATTCCCACGGGCTGCTTAATGGGCTCCTGCCACGCCTGTGAAGTTGAGCTAACCGGAATCGGCGAAATTTGTGCCTGTATTACTGGGGTTCCTTCCGGCCAGTCCCAGCTAACGGTCAATCTGTTTGTAGATCCCACCTGGTAAGACTTTTAGATCAATCTTTCGAGTTCCATCGCTTCAATTACCTTTAGCCCTCTAGGATCACCCAGCTTTAAGAGGGCTGCCTTGGCATCCTCACCGACTCCCATATCTGGATCTTCTAAGCTCTGAATCAGGGCCTCAATTGCCTGGCGGTAAAGGTCATTTAAGGGAATTTCCCGGGCCAGTTGACCTAAGGCCCAAGCTGCGTTGCTGCGAATTGCCGCCACTGGATCATGTTTAAGGGCCCTCACCAAGGCCGGAACAGCTTGGGTAGAAACCTCAGCATCCATGTCGGTCATTTGCCCTAGGGAGCTGGCAGTCCACAGACGGACTGCGGAGATGTCTGTCTCTAAAGCATCAATCAGCGGGGTTAAGGAACGGCGATCGCGGCAATTGCCTAAAGCCCAGACCACTCCTTTACGGACATAGCCATTCCAATCCTGCTCCAGTTGAATAATTAAAGGCTCAACCGCCTCCGGGCTAGGGTTTCGTCCCAGGGCATAGGCGGTGCTGACTCGAACCAGGGGGCATCCATCCTGTAACAGGTGGATCAACTGCGGAATGGCTCGCGAATCTTGCAGTTCGCAAAACGCCCGCGCCGCTAACATTCGCTGGGCCACCTCGCTAGAATCCAACAGCGCCAGCATCTCCTCTGGATCTGGCCCAACCGTTTCAGCTTCTACGGGGGGCAACTGGTCCAGGGGATCTAGATCCGCTTCCAGGTCAATCAGTCTTAGATCGTCATCGTCGTACATAACTGTAACTTTACAGCACCTGCAGGGAGGACCTCCATAGGTTTACGGGGTTCATCAAACCCTAAAGTTGCTTAACCTCCTGTGGTTGCCAAAAGGGATGAAATTTTTCTAGACCCGATCCTAAAGCCTCTATCCCATTCAAGCCCAGGAGGGGGCTAGCAAGGCAGCGGCTTGATCATCCACAGGGCTTGGGTTTGGTAGCCTAAGGCTTGGTAAAACCTCAGGGCAGCTTGGTTGGCTTGGAAAACCTGTAGCCCGACCTGGTGATCCCCTCGGGCTTGAGCCCAGGATTCTGCTGTCTGCATCAGCGCAGAACCAATGCCCCGCCGCCGATGGGCCGGGTCCACATAAAGCAAAAATAAATGGGTATGGCGATCGCCAGTAACTTGATCGACTGCGTTCCCCAACCAGAGACAGGCTGCTGGGGTCACAGAGATCTCTGGTTGGGTTTGCTCTACAAACCACAGCGGCGTTTCAGGGCTGAAATATTGCTCAACGGTCTGAGCTAAATGCTTTAGGGTGGCGCTGGGTTGAAACTCCCGATAGGCTCGCTGCATAAAGGCCACCAGCACCTTTAACTCTCGCCTGGACCCAGGCCGAATTTGATAGCCAGGGATCTGGAAGGAAGTTGCCCCAGAGAAAAAACCTGGCATCAAAGCGCATTCAGTGCCGGGGTGCGTACCCCTTTAACTAGCCAGGGTGAGCTACCAGGTAATTGGGCCAGGGCGGGGGCAGTTAAGGCTTGAGCGGCAGCCCCAGGCGGATTATCTGCCCGTTGAGGTGCTGCTTCTATAGGCGCAGGTTGGGCCATATCTGCGGGCAAGAAAATCCGGGCACTGACGGCGAGTAAAGCCACCAGAAAGGTCAAGACAACCAGCACTGGGGCGATGTACTGACGAAAAAAAGCCATGGTGGGCAGTAGGAAGAGGATGAATTTTTGTAACTCCTTTCATCCTACAACTGATAAGGTGTTTGATCCTCCGGCTAGGGTCTAGAAGCCGGGAGGGCATTGGACTTATTCAACTGTCGCAGCCAAAAGCCGCCAATTACAGCAACCACCAGGGAAATCCATCCCGTCAAGGGTTGCAGCAGCAAGAATCCACCTAGGGCAAACATAGCCCCAAATAGCAGCAGCAGCGCCGCTAAGACTCGTTTGAGATCCTGGCCTAAATCTTGAGCTGGGGGCAGACCGGTTTGCTGGCGCTGGCGAGTCCACCCTGGGCCGCCCGGTTGCACCCGTTGGTAAAAGGCATTCAAGGTGGCTTCTGATTCAGGCGCGGTCAGCAGCATTGCGGCCACCCAAATCACGGTTGTGATCCCTGTGGTCACCATCAGCCGGAGGCCAAAGTCCTCAACGGTTAAGATTGGCACCACGCTTGTCGTCAAACCAATCAGAAACCCTGCCAACATTGCTGCTAGCTCTGCTGCGGCATTAATTCGCCACCAAAACCAGCGCAGGATTAGCACCAGCCCTGGTCCTGTGCCAATGGCAATTACCAATTGAAAGACGGTGGCAATGCTCTCGGCATAAAAAGCAGAGATCGCACCAATCACAGTCACCAGAACCGAGGCAACCCGACCGGCAAACACCAGTTGTGTCTGGGTGGCATTGGGATTCATAAACCGGCCATAGAGGTCATTGGTCAGGTAGGAGGCCCCCCAGTTGATCAAGGTAGAAACCGTACTCATAAAGGCGGCCAGCAGGGAGGTCACTACTAACCCCAAAAAGACAGGGGGCAAGAAATCCAACATCAGTTTTGGATACCCCAGCTCACGGTCTGAGAGATCAGGGTAAATCACGATCGCCACCAGGGCAACGATCACCCAGGGCCAGGTCCGAACCACGTAGTTGAGGATATTAAACAACCAGGCTGCTTTTTCGGCTTCGGATTCATCTTTGGCTGCTGCCAATCGCTGGACAAATTCGCCCCCACCATCACTGCGGCGGAAGGACCACCACTGGACAAAGGTATAGGCAAAAAAGGTGCTCAAGGTAATTCCGGCAGTTTCGCTCCACTGAAGCCAAGACCCCCCCTTTGCCCCCAGGGTCACCGGCACAAAGGTTAAAACATCCTGTTGGGTGAGCTCCTGTACCTGGTCGATCAGCTCCCCCATCCCACCGACATGATTGACGGCGATAACGGCAACAACGATCGCCCCAAATAAAGCTAGAAAAAACTGCAGAAAATCAGTGACCACAACCCCCCAGAGTCCAGCAAAGCCAGCATAAACCAGCACCAGAAAACTAATCCCAATTACACTCCATAGCTTCAGGTTTTCCCCTGGGGCAATCCCCAAACTCTGCCATAGTTCTAGGGCATCTACGGCTTTGACCATGGCCAGCATCGCATAGCCAATCCCAATACAATTAATTGGCACCGCGAACAAAAAGGCCTTGGTGCCCCGTAAAATCGCTGCCATCCGCCCGCCATAGCGAATTTCTGTTAGCTCAGCATCAGTAATAATTTCCGATCGCCGCCACATCCGGGCAAAGATGTAGATCATGATCACATGGGTGATCCCAAAACTCCACCACTCCCAGTTGCCAGCAATTCCCCGCTCCCCAATTACCCCGGAAACATACAGCGGTGTATCGATTGAGAATGTGGTAGCCGCCATGCTGGTTCCGGCTAACCACCAGGGCAGCGACCGCCCCGAAACAAAAAAATCGACTAGGCTCTTGGAGCCCCGACGGGAGAGGTATAAGCCCACCCCCATTGTCAAAACCAGATAGAGCAAGACAATCAGCCAATCAATCGTTTCCATAGCTTCAATGGTTCTATCAGATTCAATATGCAGCCATATTGCCACACAGCGGCTCTTTTGATGCTAAGAGCAGTGTTGTGGCGGCAAGCCCTGCAAATGAAAACGGAACCCTGACTACTTTGCCGGACGACCAGCCTTTTGCTCAGACATTAGCGAGCGTAATCATCTTGGAAGCGAACAATATCGTCTTCTCCCAGGTACTGCCCATTCTGAACTTCAATTAGGACCAGGGGGATCACCCCCGGATTCTCTAGTCGATGACGGGTAAATTGAGGGACGTAGGCAGATTGATTTTGACAGATAAGAAATTCTTGCTCCCCGCAGAGAACTTTAGCTGTACCAGAAACAACAACCCAGTGTTCGCTGCGGTGGTGGTGCATCTGCAAGCTAAGGCGATGACCTGGTTTGACCTCAATTCTTTTAATCTTAAAGCCAGGTTTTTCTTCTAAAATCGTAAAAGAACCCCAGGGCCGCAGTTCTGTAGCAGCTACACCAGCGGGAACCACAGTTGGCAATTCAGTTTTTAGGGACACAGATTGAGCTTGAGTCATAATTTTTAATTTAAATAGCTTAATTTAAGATGAAACCGATTCTGATTAAGGGACTGTCTCAAGAGGCTTTGACTGATTGCTCCCTAGAACCGGTTTCGGCAGTTTTAAGTTGAGCCAGGGAAGTGCAGGATAGATTTTAGCCCAAGTTCTCAAAACTCACCTTGGCTGTTGTAACAGATTTTTCCAGGGAAGGGGTGCCAAACTGGCAGAATTTCCCCCTGAGGTGGGGGGTTAATTTACTAAAATTAATCTTTGCTAAAGAAGTTGTTTCTGGTTCTATTGCCCATGGTGCTCAAATCCGATCAGCGGACGCGGCTAGATGAAGCTGATGACAAGCTATTTTATGACTACCCTCGGTTTGTCACCCATGTTGATCAAGGGTTCATTCACCATCTAGCTCAGTTGTACCGCGATCGCTTGCAGCCGGATACCCGGATATTGGATTTAATGAGTAGCTGGGTTTCTCACCTGCCGGAAGAAATTCAATTTGCCCACGTGGAAGGTCATGGCCTCAATGCTGAGGAGTTGGCCAAAAATCCCTGCCTGGATCACTTTGTGGTTCAAGATCTAAATCAAACTCCGCAGCTTACTTTCCCCGACCAATCCTTTGATGGGGTGCTTAACGCCGTTTCAGTGCAATATCTACAGTACCCAGAGGTCGTCTTTGCTGAAATTCACCGGGTACTCAAGCCAGGAGGAGTTGCGATCGTTAGTTTCTCAAATCGGATGTTCTACCAAAAAGCCATTCAAGCCTGGCGGGAGGGATCTGAGGCCAGTCGCGTCAGCTTAGTTGAGCATTATTTTGAAGCCTCTGGGTTTAACCAGCCTGAGGTTGTTCGCCATCTGGAAAATTCTACTGGAGGAGGGTTCCTTCAATGGCTTAATCTGAATCCTGTCGATCCATTTTATGCCGTTGTTGCCTATCGCCAAGCAGGTTCATAGAGAATCTTCTTCCTGGCATTATCCTACTCGTTCATATTCTTATAGGTAGCAACAGCAGAGGGAGAAATCTGGTTCAGATAGCGAAAAATCCAGTATTTAAACACAGCATCTAGCATGACTGGAAACGTGGCAATAAACATATTAATAAAGTCATAGTTTTGTGGCAAGCCAAAGTGTTCCAGGGCTTTTTCAACAACCACTTCCCAACCATGGGGAGAGTGGAATCCGACAAACACATCCGTAAACAAGATAATAATAAACGCTTTGGCACTGTCACTTAAGTCGTAAGCAACCTCGTCCATAAACGACTTAATCACAGCGATTTCCCGTCTGCCTGTTGCAACCAAAACTGCAAAAGCAACCAGTGATAACCCATCAGACAGGACATTCTTAATGGGTTCACTGCTGACCCAGGCATACTCTTCTGCTAGCTGGATTGCTTTTTCTCTCAGTTGGATGTCCAACTCCTCGGTTGAGAACTGGGGAATATCACCAATCAATCTGTTAAAGGTTAACTGTTCTCGAAACTGTTCTAGTTCAGCTAATACCTTGGCCTGAATTGTTGGGGAGATGAGAACAAGCTCAGAAACTTCAAGATGTTTATTTGTCTGCAGATAATCTACTAACGGACCAACAACAAAGTTTTTAGAAATTTGCTGAGTAAGTAGAGGCACAATAATCAACAACAAAATAAACCGAATCGCAATTCTGGTTCTAAATCGTGAGCTACGAAAGTCTCTAACGACCTCTTCTTCAGTTCGATAATTTGGATCGAGTTCTTTCTTAAACCGGTTGGCAGTTCTGAGAATGGATCTAGGAATGAAACTTCCCTGCTGAGACTTAAGTTGACCCGACGGCTCGGCAACACCGGCAAGATATTCAGATTCGTATAGGGAATCAGATTCTGTCTCGGGGGTGTTCAGGGTTGTCGTCTGAGGTCGTTTAGTCAGTTTTTGCTGAGGGGGACGGGGGGCAACCGGGGGATCAACTTGTTTGCCTTGATATTTAGACAACACAGAGTCAACAAATTTCAGCTTTTCTAATAGTTCTGCTGGTTGGTCAACCATCTCCAACTCTAGAGTGTACTGGTCAGACTCTAAGGTATATTCTGAAGCATAGTCTCCGTTGCCTTGCCGGTTGATGCGAGCTGTTAATGCTCCAGGGGGTTCCTTGGGCTTAGGCTTTCTAACCACAAGGTTGCTGGCTTTAAACTCCATCAGCCGCATTTTGGCAATGCTGAGATACCGCTTTAACTCGGATTGAAAATAGGTTGATACTGAATCTCCATACCCGGCATTGAGAGAAATTTTCTGGCCACCAAAGTGCTCCTGTTCAATCTGGCTGATTTTTTGGGCAGCCTCATAGGCCTGGTCCAAGGATCTTTCAGGGGTATCAAAGAACCACTGGCGAGCTGAAAGAATATATTGCTTAATTCCTGGAAAAACGTTTTTCATGGCAAGACTATTCTTATCCCTTCTGGCTAGGATGACCAGCAGCTAAATTGAGGGAAGCAATCTTCACAATCTATCAAGAATTACTCAGTGGGGATACAGATATTTCAGATCCTGCAGTATCTTAATTCAAGACTGATTCATCAGTAGAATCAAAGGCTGTATCCAAGGAGGCAAATTCAACTGATGTATGTCGTATCGTAACAAATCCCCACTACAGCAATCAGTAGCCCCGTCTTCATTGTGGATTACGGGTCCGGTTCGCAGTGGCAAAACGACGCACCTGGTTGAGCAATTTCAAGCCTGGATTGCTGGCCCTGGATGGGACCCAGCAGCAGCGCAGCAGACTCGCCTGAGTAGTCCTCAAACCGCTCAAGCTATTTTGGTCCTAGCTGCCAATGCCAATAATCGCAACCGCTTGGTGGCCCAACTAACTTCCACCCGTGCAGGTAGCTATCCAATCACTACCACGACTCCTTTAGGATTTTTTGAAACTGAACTAATCTTATTTTGGCCGCTTCTGGTCCAGCTTTTAAACCTAAGGGCCAACTTTCCCCTGCGGCTGCGTCCTGAAACTGAGCAAGCGCTAGCAACTCAATTTTGGCAACCCTGGTTCGACTCCGGCCAAATTTCTTTAGAGGAATCTAAGGATGCCTATTCTAGTCAGCGACAGGTGCGTCAGTTGCTTGATTTGATCCAATTGGCGGCCTTTAGTGGCACGTCTATAGAAGTAATTCCAGAATTGCTGCAAACAGCTTTTGCCGAGCCAGAAACTGCGATCGCCGGTTCGGCGGAAGCCATCGCAGCAGCCCTAGGGCAGTGGCGGGATTGGTGTCTTGAGCGCGGCTTGCTCACCTACGGAATTCTCACCGAACTTTACTGGCGATATTTATTGCCCCATCCGACCTATCGGCAACATCTCAGCCGCCGCTACCGAGCCATTTTGGCCGATGATGTGGACAACTACCCAGCGATCGCCCGGGATCTGTTTGACTACCTATTAGATCAAGGGGCAGTGGGGGCCTTTACCTACAATCCTCAAGGAGCGGTTCGCTTAGGCTTGGGGGCCGATCCTGATTATTTACTTGGCTTGCGGGATCGCTGTCAGATAGTTGAATTAGCCCCAGCTACCTCCTGTGTGGCCAGCGCCCTGGGACCCTCCGTTGCCCAGGTACTGGAGCCTTGGATGCAGGAGTTGCCCGAGACAATTTATGCGGTGCAAACCAGTTCTCGGGCTCAATTGCTGCGCCAGATCGCTGCCACAATCATCAAGGCAGTTGAGTCCGGGCAGGTGGCCCCCGAGGAGATTGCTGTCATTGGACCCGGTTTGGATGAGATCGCCCGCTATAGCCTTAGTGAAATTTTAGCGGGCCAGGGGATCGCGGTTACATCCTTAAATGACCAGCGCCCCCTGAATAGTTCCCCAATGATTCGCGCTCTGTTGACCTTACTGGCCTTTGTTTATCCGGGGGCAGGACGGTTGATTGAGCCAGATCAGGTGGCTGAAATGTTAGTAGTTCTTAGTCAAGGCGATCGCTCAACTCAGTCTAAGAATACGCTAGCCCAAATTGACCCGGTGCGGGCTGGCTTACTGGCAGATTACTGCTTTGAACCCCATCCAGAGCAGCCGCAACTGCTGCCGGTGAGCACCTTTCCTCGCTGGGATCGCTTGGGCTATGTTGCCACCACCGCCTACGAAGCAATCTTAAACTGGTTAGATCAACAAAAGACTCAGCAAGTCCAGCGCTTGGTTCCCAGTCCGATCTCGGTTCTCGACCGGGCAATTCAGCAGTTTTTGTGGCCCAATAACCTGGCCTACGATCAGTTGGCCCAACTGCGAGAACTGATTGAAACAGCCCAACACTACTGGGAAGTCGATACCCGCTTGGGAGCATCTCCGGGGCCAAAAACTCCGACTCAACCGCAATTTGCGCATGATTCAACCGTAAGTCAATTTATCCAGCTCCTGCGCAGGGGTACCATTACGGCCAATCCCTTCCCCGTAAACCCCAAATTCCAACGCAATCAAGCGGTTACCCTGGCGACAACTTTTCAGTATCGAACTGCTCGCCAGGCTCACCGCTGGCACTTCTGGCTGGATGCTAGCTCTCCCCTCTGGCAGGGCGGGGGGGCTGTAGTACTCTGGGGAGCACCATTGTTTCTCAAACGCTGGTCCCAGCAGGCTTGGACTGCTGAAGCAGAGTTTAACCAGGATCAAGAACAACTCCAGCGACTGATGGTGGACTTGCTCAGTCGAGCCCAGGAACGGGTTTACCTTTGCCACAGTGATCTAGCCGTCAGTGGTCAAGAGCAAGTCGGTCCTCTCCTCCCCCTAGTGGATGCGGCTATTGCTGTTTGATCCCGTCAGTCCAGGTTAGCGAAGGCTACTTTGGCCATTTTTTATACATGCTGTAGAACGGTTCTACTGGAACATAGCCTTTGCGGGTGCTTGAAACAATCCCCGGCCATCCGCCTTCACTCTCAAAGCCAATCAGTCGGTAATAACAGGCAGTCACCACCCGGTCATCCATATAGGATCGCACCTGATTGAGCATTTCAGCCCAGGTTTTATTACTTGGTTTTTGCTTGAAGTTCCACTCAGTCAGCATGATGGGCTTAGAACCGTACAATTTCTTGACGGCATTAATATGGGTTTTCATCTCAGCGACTGTTTTTGTATAAGGATGGCTGCCTGCATAGTCAACGTAGTTGAGATATCCAGCGTTGACATACTTTTTGGTAATACTGGTCCCCCAGCGCCGATTTTGCCAGGCCGTAAATGAGCCCCCTAAAATTTGCTCTCCCTGGGGATGCAGCGAGTCCCAGGCAGGCTTAAGGACTTGATTGACATACTCATCTGGTGTCCCGGACCAATACTTCGGTAAATTTAGCTCGTTGAGAACTTCCCAGACATCTACGGCCTCTTTCATTCCTGGGACGGTCTGAACCCAATCAAAGTACTCTTTAACTGCTTTGTAGCTTGGCACTCTAGATTGATTAAAGACCATGATCACCTTAAAGCCAGCCGCCTTTAAATCCTTAGCCATTTGAAATGACTTGGGTTTGCTTCGCTTGCTCCAGTCCACATTCACCCAAACGCGGGTCCACTTAACCCCTAGATCATTCAAGACAGGAACTGCCTTAGGAACACTGGTGTCTGTGCCAACATGCATCCCATAAAAATTATCATTCCCCACCGCCTTCACAGCGTTTTGATTCAGGTCAAAGACTGTAGAAGCACAGGCAGACAAAATGACCATCATTAGAAAACTAATGACTCGCTTAAAGCTTTTTCGCAACATATTCAATTTCCCCCCGGTTTTAATGCTTGAGTTGCACACCCTACAGTATTTATCAGTCATCAAGTCAAGGAAGGCTGATTTAACAAGCTCAGGTGGCTAACACAACTAAAGCTTCCTTAAGATAACAAACTTTACAAACCGCTGTCGATACACCGAGGTGTAATTTTTAGTTCTGTATCAAATAATCCAAAAACTGCTGATTTGCGTTTAAGAAGACGTTTGAAAAGTATTTAAATGTCATGCTGTAGTTTGCTTCCCGCAGGGTATAGAGCAAGAGCAGAGTGAAGCATCACTGTGGGTAGCTCAACCCCTGGATTCTAAGACCTTGAGGACACACTCCTCGTATAGGTTCACTAGGCTTCACTCAGAATGACAAACCCGACTTCTTAAACACGTTCTTAGAAGAATCGTCACCTATAGAATCTAATTATCTAAAATCTAAAACGATTCAAGGTTTGGTTGCCAAGATTAAGAACTAAACTTACCAATCTCATTAAGCGTTTCGATTGGATTGTTATTAGTAGATTATCTCTGCGCGATCGCTTGCGAACAAAGAAGTTGCTCAACCTCCAACCTGCCTAAATAATTTTGATCGGTGAGGTTATACTAACCCTAAAAGCACTGCTGCCACTGGCCTAAGCAGTGATTGACCGATTGCCCAAACCAGCTCACAAGGTTAGTTTGCTGTTTGTGAGACGTTGACAAGTTTATAGCTCCCAGGAAAAAAGGCTAGAATTTTAAACAAGTTCCTAGAACTAAAGAAGCTTGTCGGCAAAATCGTAATTCGTGGTTGTGAGCATAGTGATTAAGAGGATTAACTAAAGTCATGGCAGAACATCGCAGTCGTAGTATCCCCCTCAATATTGTCTTGGCTTTGTCAGCCATTGTGGTTGTTGCTGGGGGAGCCACAGCCTGGTGGACGATGAATAGCATTGAGCCAGAGCCGCTGCCTCCGCCTGTGCCGACAACCCAAGTGACCCCACCAGCGACATCGGGAGCCGCTCCTAGCCAGACGAGCCCAGATCAACAGCCCCAACAAGTTGCGTCTGAGCAGCGGGCTGCAGTTTATTGGTTACAAGTTGAGAATAATCAAATTAAACTGGCTCCGAGCGCCATCAGCTTGGACCAAACGGATAATTCTCCCAGTCAACTTCTAAAGGCGGGGATGCAAGAGCTGTTAAGGGGGCCTGCTGATCCGGCCTACTCAACCACCATTCCCAAGGGGACTCAGCTAAGGTCCCTCAAGCTTCAAGCAGACGGTGTTCATGTTGATCTGTCTAAAGATTTTACCCAAGGTGGGGGGAGTAGCTCTATGCAAGGCCGGGTGGCGCAAATTCTTTATACCGCCACAAGCCACGATCCCAATGCCAAGGTCTGGCTATCGATTGAAGGTCAGCCCCTTGAGGTACTGGGTGGCGAAGGGCTAGAGCTAGCTCAACCCTTGACCCGCCAGCAGTTCGAGCAGGATTTCTCGCTTTAGGATCTCAGCTTAATCGGGGTACTACTCGTAAAGCTAAAGCTCCGGAAGTGCAGGGCTTGTTGTTCAATGCGCCCTGCCAGGCGATCGCAGACCAAATTGCACAGTTCATAAATCAAGTCATCTTCCACGCTGTAGTAGGCTGAAGTTCCTTCAGTACGACGGGTGAGAATTCCTGCCTGTAACATCACTTTCAGGTGCTTAGAGACATTGGCTTGACTAGTCTCGCTGGCATCAACTAAATCTTGGACACACTTTTCACCATCCCGCAGGATGTTCAGAATTCGTAGCCGCATTGGCTCACCGAGAATGCTGAAGTACTGGGCAAGTTGTTGCACAACTTCCTGGGGAACTGGCTTGGATAATTTCATCGCAGCCTAACTATTCAATAACTGCCTTGTAATGCTACCACTAGAGGAATCTATATCGCTATAGAAATCAAACTTTGAATATTATTTTAATTTAAGGGGTTGAAAATAACTTATCTGTTAACACTTTATTGTTGGCCATCCATGTCAATCTTGGCGAGGATCGACTCGCATCAGTGGTTGTCCATACTCAATCGGCTCCCCGTTCTGCACCAAAATTTCTTTGACTTCACCGTTGACCTCTGCCTCTAGCTCATTCATTAATTTCATCGCCTCAATAATACAGACAGTCTGACCTTTGCGAATCACATCCCCCTCTTCGACAAAAGCTGATTCGTCGGGACCCGGAGAGCGGTAAAAGGTGCCGACCATGGGGGAGATGATCTCTACCCATCGCTTATTAAGGGCAGGTTGTGGGGATTCTGTCGCCGAGGCAAAATTTGCAGCAGTTGATGAATCCAGCGCAGCAGAGGCAGTTACTCCACTGGTGGAGGTGCGAGCCTGTTCACATTTGCGAATCGTTAGCTCAAAGTCGCTGCTCTTAAGGGATAACTCGGCGATGTCAGTTTGATTGACAATCGCCAGAAGCTCACGAAGTTGATTGAGATCGAATTGCACTGCTGTTGTGACTCCCTATTCCCGACCTAGATAGGAATCGTTGCGGGTATCGATTTTGATGCGCTCGCCAATGGAAATAAATAACGGTACCATGACCTGAGCGCCTGTTTCCACAATCGCAGGTTTGGTTCCCCCGGTGGCGGTGTCCCCTTTCACTCCAGGGTCAGTTTGAGTGACTTCTAAGGTGACAGAGTTGGGCAATTCAACCTCAAGCACCTGCTCATCCCAGCGAATCACGTTGGCTTCCATCCCTTCTTTGAGGTATTTAACCCGATCGCCAATTTGCCTCTGGTTAAGGCGAGACTCTTCGTAGGTTTCCATATCCATCAAGACAAACTGGTCTCCGTCTTTGTAGGTGTACTGCATGACCCGCTTTTCCAAATTGGCTTGAGGAACGGTTTCGCCAGCCCGAAAGGTTCGTTCTACAACGTTGCCTGTCTGAGCATTCTTCAGCTTTGTCCGCACAAAGGCAGCCCCCTTGCCAGGCTTGACATGGAGAAACTCTATAACTCGCCAAACGGCCCCATCGAGTTCAATACTGACGCCTGTTCGAAAGTCATTACTAGAGATCATGAAGCTGCTACCCGAACAATCAGCATCCCATTGTACCGTCCCAAGGCGACAGCCGAATGCTAATTTCTAGAGATTCAGGCTGCATTGCTAGATGTTATGCCTGTTTCAGGGTCGGACTTGTAACCCTTATAATGAAGATAGTCAGCATTGATTGCTGAAGCTTATTTTGATCTAATTGCTCTAATTTAACCATCCAACATGGAATCAAGTGCATCATCCGGTGCCCAGTCTGAACCCCCTCCGGGACGAACTACCAGTAAACTTTCAACGCTAATTGGCACTGCGATCGCCCTTTTGACTTTAATTTTGCCCATTTACGTGATTGCTTACTATTCGTCGAGATCCCCTGATAGTTTGCAACCTGCCCCCTCTAAGTTGGTCCAAAAAAAAGCTGAGCCCTAAGGCCCAGCCCATCTGTACTTCAACGGTAGTATTACAATCGCTTCCTAATTACCACAAGGCGGGAATAGGTGTTTCGGTTGTGGTCTGAACCGGAGCTGGTGGAACAGTTTCCACAGGCACCTGAGTTTCAACGGTTGTGGTTTCTTCAACGGTTGTCGTGGTTTCAACAGGGGCCTGAACCGTTGTATCTATTTGAGTGGTTGCTTGGGCAAGTCTTTCAACCCCTACATCTTTGAGGGCAATCACATCGCCTGTTTTAGTCGCGTAGTAGGTGTAGTTAAGATTTCCATCTGTGACCACAACGCGGTATCCGCGCACAACTGCGCGCGTGCATCGACCCCCTAGCTCGGCTAGACCAATACAGGGATTCGGAATGAGTTCTTGATTATACTCAACCACCCGAAATGTGTCAGCAGTCTTGCCAGTTCTGTCAGCAAGAGTTTGAATAACCTTGTCGGTAATATCGTTAGTAACAACGGATGTTGTGGTTGTAGTAGTGGTTTCAGTTTCGACAGTAGCTTGGGCGATTGTTGTACCAGAGATAGGACCGGCAACGGCAGCACTAATGCCCAAAAGCCCAGAACCGATGGAAACAACTCCCCCAAGTGCGATCTTAGTTAGAAGCTGGCGTTGATTAATACTCATGAGAACCTCAGTTGGTTAACTAAACTGTTCGCAACCAAGACAAGCTAGTACCGGCAACTAGGTATGAATTCCCCCCAATTAATTTAGTGGATTCCCCCCTATTCACTCAGCAAAACTCTTTTTGGTCGGCTCACCAATTCTACTGAAACCTAAGTTTTAATAACTACTGCTTAAGGCTTAATTCTTAAGTAGAGTTCCTATAGCTATTTATTGCTGCCAATTGCGCTAAAACCTTCTGAAAACAATGACTGCTCTGTGATCGAGTTGTGAAATCCTTGTTCTGCGGAGGTAAAACCTCAGATAGATATAGGGGTCAATCTCGGTATGAATTTCTTTAATGACCAGGTTGCTTAAACTAACTTAAGATTAAGTAATGTTAAGCAGTCAAGGATCAACCAAATGAGTCATAACCAGGGAAGGCTTGATGAGCAAGCCTTAGACAAGGCAGTCGAGATTGGGATCAAGAGTCAGCTTGATCAGGCTGAAGCCGTTGACGTTGATATTAAAACTAATCCCCTAAAAGTTATTCAGGGGCAAGTTGATTCCGTCTCTGTCAATGGCAAGGGGATAGTGATGCAGCAGAATCTGCGGGCAGAGGAAATACAGGTACAAACAAGCAATGTAGCCGTTGATCCGTTGCGAACTGCTTTAGGTAAAATTGAGCTGAAACAACCCACGGATGCCACGGCCCGAGTTGTCTTAACCGAGCAGGATATTAACCAAGCCTTTAACGCCGCTATTGTCCAGGAAAAGCTACA
>JBGTDP010000213.1:0-2016 GCA_041748255.1 Thermosynechococcaceae cyanobacterium
TCGAGCCAAAAAAGCATCTCCGGGACAGCCACAAGGCATGACCAGGTGAGCCGTCAAGGCGGTTTCAGTGGTGCTCATTCCCCAGATGTGCAAGTCGTGAACCTGGACAACATCGGGCAACTCACTTAAGTAAGTTCGCACAGCCAGGGGTTCAATTCCGGCGGGGACTGCATCCAAGGCTAGTCTCAAGGCGTCGCGTAATAAATGCCAGGTGCCAACCGCAATCACAACCACGATAATTAAGCTGATTGCCGGATCAAACCACAGCCAGCCGGTGGTTAAAATTGCCATCCCTGCCAGCACCACCCCTAAAGAAACCATGGCATCGGCGGCCATGTGCAAAAAAGCCCCGCGAATATTGAGATCTTGTTTGCGACCCGAGAGAAACAATAGGGCGGTGGCAGTGTTAATTCCAACTCCGATCGCTGCTACCCAAATCATCGTACCGCCAGAAACTGGACTAGGATCGCCAAACCGGCGGATGGCTTCCCAGGCAATGCCGCCCATTGCCAGCAGCAAAATAATTCCATTGACCAGGGCAATCAAAATTGAAGAACGACGTAGCCCATAGGTGAAGTGCTTGCTGGGGGGTTTCTGAGCTAGGTAGCTTGCCCCCCAAGCCAGTAGGAGACCCAACACATCGCCTAGATTATGCCCCGCATCCGCCAGCAGGGCCAGGGATTGAGTCAGAAACCCAAACAGGGCCTCAATTACCACAAAGATGATGTTTAAGCTAGTTCCAATTAAGAAGGCACGATTGTAATTTGCTGGTCCATGGTCGTGATGATCGTGTGCCATTCCCAATCGTCCCTTCGGTACTGACTCACCCTAAGTTAGCGCTAAACAGATAGTCCCTTGATCATCAGGGGTTAAAGTCTTGAATCTAGACTTTAACCCCTGTGGAAGAGCAAGCCCCTAAAAAAGTTTACCGAAAAAAAACCTCAGGTTTGCCGCCTGAGGAGTATGGTTTGTATTGAAGAGAGAGCCGATGGATGATCCAATAGCAGATTGGAGGTAATTTTGGCGGAATCACTTTATTTGTGTCTCTATAGTCCAGCTATCTTTCTGCTGCTACATCACCCGCTGGAGAGATCAAGATTGAGTATCGATTAATACAACGCTCAGCACTCTGGTTTAAGGCAAACGCTAATATTTTTTCGGGTCACAGCGTTCCACTGCAATTCCCAGGACAATGCAGGAGGCTTGGTTTGGCATCTCATCGCCAGATTTCCCCCCGCTACTGCGCTGGTGGGCCTTTAATCTTTCGTGAACGCTCAAATTGCTTTTCGCAGGTTTTGAAAGTGTTCTAAAAATAAAGCCGTTTCAGTTCTCATTGAGGCATTCTCAGCTCTAATCCGATCTGTGGTAGCTCTGAGTCGTTCAACTTGAGCCCGAAGCGCTGTCGATCGCGCGAGCAAGTTAGCCTTGTCGGCAGCAATCGAACCGGCCAGAGTTTTCAACCCTTGATCGTCGGGTTCTAATCTTAAATTCTTCATTTGTCCTCCTAGAAGGTTTTCTTCCTAGATATTTGGGAGGCCACTCAGTCCATGAAGGACGAACCAAACAAAATGCAACCGATAGAGAAGCCAGACTCAAAAGCCTGAGAGCCCTAGCACTGCGACCATTTATCCTCTTCTGATAAACCCTGGTTGGAGATCCTATTTCTTTTAAGACTCTGAAATAGATCAATCACGACTTCCTGAGTCCTTGGGCTTAAGCGGCTAAGTTCAAACCCAAAGAAATTGAATATCTCTGTTTCAATCTCCTGGGATATTTGTGGCTTATGGGAGAATCTTTCCATGATTTAGCCAATAGTTAAATAACCAAGTCAACTTCAACGAATTAGTAGCGATCGCTAGAGCAATCAAACCCTCACCCCCTGCTTGACTGACAAAAGTAGTGAAGTTTGAAACGAAAGCTAGAGGGGAAGCGGAGCTTGATTTAAGCTGAGAAGTTACCACACAAATCGGCAAGATCAATGACTCCTACTTCCCGCCTCTATCATGCGCTGCACGA
>JBGTDP010000214.1:0-8777 GCA_041748255.1 Thermosynechococcaceae cyanobacterium
ACTTTTAGCCATTGTTGTTCTAGCCCTGGCAACGGCCTTTTTTGATCGCCAGCCTCCGGCTAGACAAACCTGGCGCTACAGCCAGCTCATTGAGCAAGTCAAAAACCAAAAAGTCGAAAAGATTGGGATTACCCCGGATCGATCACAAGCTCAGGTGATCACCCAAGAAGGAGAGCGGGTGATGGTCAACCTGCCCCCTGATCCAGAGCTAATCGATATCTTACAGAGCAACAGCGTTGATATTGCCGTGCTCCCCCAGGGAGACGATGGCTTCTGGTTTAAGGCCCTCAGTAGCTTGCTTTTCCCGGTGTTGCTTCTGGTTGGTTTGTTCTTCCTGTTGCGGCGAGCCCAAAGTGGCCCTGGCAACCAGGCAATGAATTTTGGCAAGTCCAAGGCCAGAGTCCAGATGGAACCTCAAACCCAGGTCACTTTTAATGATGTGGCTGGGATTGAGCAAGCCAAGCTGGAACTGAGTGAAGTGGTTGACTTCTTAAAGAATGCCGATCGCTTTACCGCCGTGGGAGCCAAAATCCCTAAGGGCGTTTTGCTAGTCGGCCCCCCAGGAACCGGTAAGACATTGCTGGCTCGGGCAGTCGCCGGAGAAGCGGGTGTGCCTTTCTTCTCAATCTCAGGCTCTGAGTTTGTGGAGATGTTTGTTGGTGTCGGGGCGTCCCGAGTCCGGGATTTGTTTGAGCAAGCAAAAACCAACGCGCCTTGCATTGTCTTTATCGATGAAATCGATGCTGTGGGTCGCCAGCGCGGTGCGGGTCTTGGGGGTGGCAATGATGAGCGAGAGCAGACCCTGAACCAGTTGCTGACCGAAATGGACGGGTTTGAAGGCAACACTGGGATTATTATCATTGCGGCCACTAACCGCCCTGATGTTTTAGATTCAGCCCTGCTGCGTCCTGGACGCTTTGACCGCCAGGTGGTGGTAGATCGGCCTGACTACAAAGGACGCCTGGAAATTCTCAATGTCCATGCCCGAGGTAAGACCCTTGCTAAGGATGTCGATCTAGAGAAGATTGCCCGCCGTAGCCCTGGTTTTACTGGCGCTGATCTGGCTAACTTGCTCAATGAAGCAGCGATTTTAGCCGCCCGGCGCAACTTAACTGAGATCTCTATGGATGAGATTAACGATGCGATTGATCGGGTGCTGGCAGGTCCCGAGAAGAAAGACCGGGTGATGAGTGAAAAGCGCAAAACCCTAGTGGCTTACCACGAATCCGGACATGCTCTTGTCGGAGCCCTGATGCCCGATTATGACCCGGTGCAGAAGATTAGTATTATTCCTCGCGGTCGGGCTGGGGGACTCACCTGGTTTACCCCCAACGAAGACCAAATGGATTCTGGCCTCTACAGCCGCGCCTATCTTCAAAATCAGATGGCCGTTGCCTTGGGTGGTCGGATCGCCGAAGAAGTAATCTATGGCGAAGAAGAAGTCACCACTGGCGCTTCTAATGACCTACAGCAAGTCGCGCGGGTTGCCCGCCAGATGGTCACCCGATTTGGCATGAGCGATCGCTTAGGCCCAGTGGCGCTGGGACGTCAGCAAGGAAACGTTTTCCTAGGTCGGGATATCATGGCCGAGCGTGATTTCTCAGAAGAAACCGCAGCCACGATTGATGACGAAGTTCGCAACTTGGTTGAGCAGGCTTACCGTCGCGCCAAGGAAGTTCTGGTTAACAATCGTCATATTCTGGATCGGTTGGCAGAAATGCTGGTTGAGAAAGAAACCGTGGATGCTGAGGAGCTGCAAGACCTGCTGAATAACAGTGATGTCAAAATGGCAGCCCTTGCCTAGTTTTGCTGGATTCGCTTTCTAGCTGCAATTTACCGAAAATCAATCTGGGGCCTCTGGATACTCACCAGCAGGCCCCATTTTTTTGGGATTACTTAGGGATATTTCAGTGGCTAAAGAGGCTTCACCCTGCAGCTTGCAAAAGCTAGAATCTTAATCCCTAAGAGGATGCTTCAAAGGTCTAGTTTGTCATTCAAAGAGCAGCCAAGTGAAATGTTCACGGGAGTGTGTTCCTAAGGAAATCTTGGTTTGGCGCTGCCCCACCGAGATGCTTCACTAAATACCCTCCCCTCTATGTCTGCTTGAGGGGTAAATCTTGATTAATCCTGTCAATTTCCTCCTGCTCCATGGCATTGATTTCATCCATGTAATTGTGCAGAACCTGATTCAGGCGTGGATTGTAAAAGCGATGCAGGCTGTAGTTAGGGGTTGCCGGGAAGCCTCGCCGTTTTTTGTGTCGTCCTCCGGCCCCTGGATCAAAGGTTTGGATCCCCTGGGTGATCGCCCACTCAATTGGCTGGTAGTAGCAGGCCTCAAAATGTAGGCAATCAATTTCTTGAAAGCTTCCCCAGTAGCGGCCATAGAGCTGATCGCCTTTAGTTAAACAAAAGGACATACCCACCGGACGATGAGAGTCCTGCTCGGAGTAGGCAGCAAAGAAAACCACGCGATCGCAGTAGTTGGAGTACAGTTGCTCAAAAAACTTAGGCGTCAGGTACTTACTGCCCCAGTAAAATTTTTCACAGGTATCACTGTAAAAGTCGGACATCAGCGGAAACAGCGATTGGGGAATTGCCTCTCCGGTAAAAGTCTCTAGCCTTAAACCTAACTTCTCAACGGTTTTGCGCTCGCGCTTGATGTTACGGCGCTGATTGGCATTAAATGCCCCGAGATAGTCATTAAAGGTTTCATGGGCCTGATTTTGCCAGATGTAGCTGTGGTGCAGCCAGGGGCTAAAGCCGTGGCGCTCCATCACCTGTCGCCAGTCGGGGTCAACAAACAGAAAATTACAACCAGAAAGTCGGTTCTGGCGGCAAAACCGATCGATTTCGCCCACCATCAGCGTTGTCAGTTCTTCTTCGTCTTCTCCAGGGGCGATCAGAAATCGGTAGCCCTCTGCCGGAGTAAAGGGTGTCATCCCCAACAGCTTGGGATAGTAGCGAACACCTAAGCGATGGGACAGATCTGCCCACTGGTGATCAAAGACAAATTCCCCGTAGCTATGGCCTTTAACGTAGAGTGGGGCAGCGGCAATCAACGAGCGATGGCCTCCGGCCGGTCGTAGACCATCGCGCCAAATGGTTAGGTGGTTGGGCAGCCAGCCTGTGCGGGCTGTGGCACTACCAGAGGTTTCTAAGTTATTTAACCATTCCCACTCTAAAAAAGGCGTTTTCAAAGGCAGCGCCAAAGCGTCCCATTCAGTCTGGGGAATCTCGGAAAGCTGATTTATCCAGGCAAGGGTGTAGCGGGACTTCAATTGTTCCACCATAGCCAGCACAATCAAAACTTTCTCTAGGGTAATCTAATCTCAACAGACTGTACCTGGATTCAAGGGGGTTATGAAGCTGGGTCGATAAATTTAGCGATACCCCTAAATCTGCAGCACCACGATTTTGCGCAATCCTACGGAGAGTTTCTTAAAAGTCTAGGGGTTGAAGCTTAAAGTTCAGTAATTCTGTCCTTGGTCCTCCTGCAAAATTACCCGAAACTAAAACAAGTATTGTTCAAATAACGGGGGAGAAGATTATGGTTTTATTTACAGGCTTTGCAGCGCTGTCATTGCTTTCGCTGATCACCAACCTAGCCTGCTTGTGGGATAGCAAGGATGCCCCTATTGAGGACTAGGGCGGCTCATCAGTTAGGTTGATATTACTGCAACCCTCAAGTCCCATTTAGAAACAGGGGTTTATTGCGAATTGCCCTTGGATCTCAACCGGATTACTCTTTAGTGGCTAGCGATCTCAAGGGTCTAAAATCCCAGATCGGCTTTGGCGGCCTTGGCTGCTTTAAACACCGTGGCGTTGGGCATTTCATCCCAGGGAATCTCCCCAATCTCGGCGTAGAAGGTTTCATCGTAGGGGCGCGTTTGCACGACCACCGGCATCGGCACCGCATGACCAAGGATCAAGGCTTGTTGCTTAGAGTCCAGCTTTGCCAAAACTGAGCGCAGGTTTTGTCCTCCAGAAACCCCGGTAAAAATCGCCTCAATATCCTTTTCATCATTGAGCAGGGCCGTAATCCGGGTGCCAATCTGGGACATAACTTCGTTGTCAATTCCCGATGGGCGCTGATCGACGACCAGCAGGGTGACAAAGTACTTACGCATCTCTCGGGCGATTGTCCCAAAAATGGTCTGCCGGACTGTGTGGGGGTCCAAAAATCGGTGGGCTTCCTCGATCGTAATCATCAGTTGCCGGGGGCGATCGCTGGGGTTCTTGGTCTGCAAAAACTTCTCAGCCTTGCGCACGTAGGCGCGGTGAATTCGCCGGGCAATCACATTCGTTGCCAGCATATAGGAGAGCATATTCGACTGGGAACCAAACTCAATCACCACATGCTTGCCAGCCTCTATGGTGTCGAGAATCTGACCGATGTAATTGTGGGGGCTAGCACTGCGCATATATTTTAAGTCCTCTAAGCGGGTCAGCTTTCGCTGCAGAGCCATAATTGAGGACTTGCTGCCCATTTTGGTTTCGCAAAACTCCTGGATTTCTTGGTTGTTCAGGGCCAGCAGGCGGGTAATCCAGGACTTGCCAAACTCGTTTCGCAGAATAATTGCATTCTCTAGGCTGGCTTCCGAGAGATTCAGCTCACTGCGCACCAGCATCAGATCTTCAACATCAATTTGGTCAAAGCTAATGTGCAGTTCTTGGGCATCTCGCACCCCCCGGCGCTGTGTGGATTCTGGGTCCAGGGTGTAGATCTGGACCTGGGAGGGAAACAGTTGCCGCAACCCCTTGACAGTGCTGAAGTGCTTGCCTTCACTGGCGGCTTCCCAGCCATACTCCGAGTGCATGTCAATGATCAGATTCACCGCTGCCTGCGTGCGAATAATCCCCGAGAGTAACAGGCGAGTCAAAAAAGACTTTCCAGTGCCTGATTTTCCAAACACCCCGTTGCTGCGCTCGACCAGGCGGTCTAAGTCCAGGCAGACTGGCACGTCCATATCCAGAGGTTGACCGATGGAAAAATTGCGGCGATGGGGATCATCTTCCCAACCAAACACAGAGCGAAAGTCTCGCTCACTGGCCTCAAACACCTGACTAAAGTGACTGGGAATTGTTTTCACCGGCAGCAGTTGAATCTCGCTGCTGGTTTGGGGCTGATAGGATGCCTGAGCGGATAGGGCTGCTGACTTAGCGCGCTTACCCGTGCCATTGGCACTAGCCGGAACTGAATCGACCGTGGGGGTAAACATCAGCATCGGCACCAGATTAATCGTGCCGAAAGTGCTACTTCCAGCTAAGACTTCGGCAAGAAACGAGTTGGTCGGATCAGGCGGGTTGGCGGCAATCCGGGGACTGGTGGCCCCCAGGGAAACATCGGTGAGCATCGAGAAAAACCGCGATCGCTGCCCCTGCACGACCAGAAACTTGCCCACCCGCATTTCTTCGACGGAGACATCTGCGTGCAACCGCACCTCCAAGCCTTGACTCAGGGAACCCTGAATCACTGAACCTAAGGGTCGTTCTAGATTCATCCCATAACCTGCGCAACCTTGAGGCCATGATAGGCTGAATTGGTTCAAATGTTCTAGTGCTAAGGCTTGAAGTCTCTATTCAGGTCTGAGCGACCCTAGGCGTCTGCCGACAGTCGAGGAGATCGGGCGGCTAGTAATTAGCCCGGTGATTAGCACAATTGCATATCCCCAAAGCAGCCAGGCTCCAAGGGGGCCATCAACTGATGGCACCATGTTGGGGAACACTTGCGGGAAGAAATAAGTGGTTAGGACATCCAACAGCATTCCTGGAACTGCCAACCAAATTGCCGCATCCAGGCGTTGTTGAGGCGGTACCTTCTGCCAGCGAAAGATACCATAAACCAATGGTGGCAAGAAGAACAATGACCAGAGAAAATCAACACTCATGATTAAGGCGTTAGGGATGAAGAATATCTGCCCCCAAAATCGTAGCGTCAAAGTTGCTATCAACCAGATCAGAAAGCTGAGAGAGACAAAAAGTTTAGGTGAGACTTGCTTTTCCATCCTTTCCTCTACTAGTGATGTTATCGGTGGTAAACGCGAGATTGACTTCGCCTTTTAATGTACGAGGAAAATCTCGCTTTTGTCAATAAAACTTTGAAGCATGACTGAAAAATCTCACCCAAAACAGCTACGACGCCTACCCCAACAAGCGCGAAGTCGAGAACGGTTTAATCGAATTTTGGATGCGGCAGCGGAATTATTTGCTGAAATTGGCTATGAATCTGCCACAACTGATCAAATCGCGGCGCGGGCAAACACCTCTGTTGGAGGACTCTATCGGTTCTTCCCTGATAAGCTAGCGATCTTTCATGCCTTAGTTGAGCGCTACCTAAATCAATTCAGGGAACTATTTACCGTCCTCCATACTGACGAAACCACTCGACTGCCGCTTGAAGATTACATTAGCCAAGTAATTGATGCTTTTGATCAGTTTGTGAGTGCAAATCCCGCTTTCCGAACGGTATTTATTCAATCTCGCCTGATCTCTACAGAGTTTCTGGCAATGGATACGGCATTTAACCAAGAGATCGCCCAGCAGTTAGCGGCTTTCTTGGCAACCCGCAATCCTTCCCTCGATCAAAGTCAAATAGATCTGCTGGCTGCAGTCAGTGTTGAAGTCGCAAGCGCCCTTGAAATTCTCTCCCTGACTCGCGACTCTAGCTTTCAACATCAAGTTTTGACCGAAACTAAGAAACTATTGATTTACTATTTACGGCAGTATTTTCCAGACTGACTTTGTTCCTAGATTGGCTTCCATAAGCTTTTAGAGTTTGACGTTGTTCTTAACTAAATCAGCCTCGCACTTGTCTAGAAGGATTACGTGGTTTCACAAATAATTATGGATCTGTTTGTAGGGTAGTAATTACGGCTGCTGGACTTTGCACTCAGTCAGCCCTCTAGCATTTTTTATGAACTTGTGATCGAATGTATAGATTGCTGAACAGCTCTGACTGTATGCCAAATGAAGCGCATCGGCAAAATCTACACCATTCTCATGCCATTGCAGAACCTGTGCCATTAGACTTGCCTTCGTGATTTGAATATTGGATAAACCAAAAAGCTGCCTGAAAACTCCACAGATCTCAGTAGGTTTGTAATGATAGGCAAACCTTAAAACCCATTCAGTTTCAAGAATCACTGTGTCTGGGATAAAAATGTCATGTTCTTCAAACAATTGAAGGCTTTTAGTGTATTGCTGTTCATCATCTTGAGTTAGGAGGCGTACAACAATGTTTGTATCAACGGCGATCATGCCACTGCTCCGTTATCCCGTGGCGGATGGCGTCTTCTAGCTCTTCTAATCTCTTTGGCTTGCCTTGATATTTTAGAGATCCTGCAACCTCTGCCAGTGTGGTTTCCTGGAAGGGCTTCTTGGGTTTGAGGAGGATGCCATCACCCACATCAACGGCAATTAGCTCTTGTCCTGCTTCCCATTGGTGAGCAGCACGCAGCGGTTTGGGGATAATAACTTGTCCCTTACTGGACAGGCGGGTAGTTTCCATTAGATCAAGGTATGCAATAAGTAAGACACATGTAAGAATTCTAGCATCGCTAGTAAAGGTAGTACCCGAAGGTTGTTTCTTACTGTATATAAATAAGCGCTTGCTTATCTATTGGCTACGTTGTATGCTTGCTTCTATGAGCATAAGTGGGCAAGTGCTTGCTTATGTAGCTGAGTAATCCATAAAAGCTTGGGGAACCCTTATGTGTGAGCAAGCAGGTTTTGACACTTTAGTTGCCCTGAATGAAGCGATTCAAAGGATGCGGGCATCTGAAGGCGACATGACCCATAAAATGTCAGCGGACATGACCCAAGCATTCGAGCAACATGATGCAGTGCACATCTTATTTAACTGTGGTACTTCGATTGAAGATGAAATTGCTGTTCACGTATGGATGATTTTTGCAACAACAATAAAAATGAGTCAAATGCATCGTGCCGTTGCCAATCAAGAACATCGCAATGTCTTGTCTGGTGTTGGGCATCTGAAATTAATCGGTATCTGGTTTATCTGCCTACCGCGGATCATTGACATCATCTACAAAAGCTTACGCATGAAGAAAAAGCTAGCGGTCGAGCAACTTGCCAGGTTAAAGGAACAATCCATTCTTGAAATTCGCCAAGAGCACGGTATTATTCTGTGAATGCAAAAGTGGCTAATCAAGCGTTAGTTTTGTCGGCTGTTTCAAATACCAATTTTGCTTTTGCCTGAGATTGCTGCCGAATGATCTTAAGTTAAATTAATGCCCCGCATTAAAACGATTACGGACGATGAAATTCTCACCGTGGCCCGATCGCTCTTTCTCAAACAAGGGGTGAGCGCTTCTACACGGGTGATTGCCAAAAAAGCAGGTATCTCGGAAGCAGTTATCTATCAACGCTTCGGCACAAAGAAAGACTTCTTTTTTGCGGCAATGAAGTTGCCAGAAGCGCGACTTAAGACGATATTCGATACTCAGCCAGGGTCAGGGCACATCGTCGAAAATATTGAGGGCTTCAGCTTAGAAATTGTTGACTACTTTCGGGAGGTGATGCCGGTGTTTTTGACCCTGATTAGTCATCCATTATTCAATCTGGAAACCTTTCTTAAAGAGCATCGGATACCTGCGATGCAACTTGAGGAGAAATTAACAGAGTATCTTATGGCTGAATCTCAATTAGGTCGAGTTCGTCAAGACAAGATTGCTACTGCTGTTAATGTTTTGCTCTCCCACTTACATAATATTGCTCTGTACGAAACAATTGGCACCCCTCAATCAGCAAACTTGAAT
>JBGTDP010000215.1:0-5290 GCA_041748255.1 Thermosynechococcaceae cyanobacterium
GCCGCCCGGATTTGTGGAACCCCGATCGCCCTAATTACTCTGATTGATCAACAGCGCCAGTGGTTCAAGTCAAAGGTGGGATGGGAGAAAACAGAAACCTCCCGCGAGATTGCCTTTTGTGCCCAGACAATTTTAAGCTCCGACCCTTTAATCGTTCCCGATGCCCTGGCTGATCAGCAGTTTGCTACGAACCCGTTAGTCACTGAGGAGCCCCATATCCGGTTTTATGCGGGTGTTCCCCTCCTATCCCCAGAAGGATATGCCCTGGGAACCCTCTGTGTGCTCGACTTTGTCCCTCGGGAATTGTCTTTAGAGCAGCTAGAGTTGCTGGAGGGTCTAGCCCAGCAGGTCATGGCCCAGCTTGAGCTGCGGCGGCAATTAATCAACCAAGCCGAGTCCACCCTTGTCGATCAACAGCATAAACTTGCTGAGGGGAAACAAGCTCAGCAAGAGCGGTTAATGGCAGAAATTTCCCAGCGCATCCGCCAGTCTTTGGACTTAGATCACATTCTCTCCACCACTGTCTTGGAAGTGAGACAGTTTCTGCAGGTTGATCGGGTGTTTATTTATCGCTTCGAACCAGACTGGGGCGGGGTGATCGTGGTAGAGTCGGTCGCTGCTGAGTGGCCCTCAACGCTTGGGGCCAGGCTTAAAGACCCCACCTTTGCCAAAGAGTTTGTTCAGCCCTATCAACAAGGCCGCATCCAAGTCACAGATGATATCTATGCAGCCGGGGGGTTAACCCAGTGCTACATTGACTTTCTGGCCGAGTTTCAAGTCCGAGCCACCCAAGTCGTGCCGATTGTGCAGGCAGACAAGTTATGGGGACTGCTGGCAGTCAACCAGTGCTCAGTCCCTCGCCAGTGGCAGCCCTCTGAGACTAACTTTCTCCAGCATCTGGCCAGCCAAGTGGCGATCGCCATTCACCAATCAGAGCTTTATCAGCAGGCCCAGACTGAATTAGCCGAGCGCAAGAGAGCCCAAATGCAGCTAAAGGTGCGGGTTGCTCAGCAGGCCGCGGTGACACAACTGGGTCAAATGGCCTTGGCCGATGCCGATCTTTCGGCCCTGATGGAAACAGCGTCAACCCTGGTTGCCGATCAGCTTCAGGTTGCCTACAGCCAGATCTTGGAACTACTGCCTGAGGAGAAAAGCCTGTTGCTGCGGGCAGGGGTGGGCTGGCAACCAGGATTGGTTGGCCAGCAAAGGATTGCCCTGGGAGCAGAGTCCCAAGCAGGTATGACGCTGCTGGGCGATCAACCGGTGATTGTCGAAGACTTGCGCACTGAAACTCGTTTTCAAGGGCCAGCGCTCCTGCGCGATCACGGGATTATCAGTGGTTTGAGTGTGAGCATCCAGGGGCAGAATACTCCCTTTGGGGTTTTGGCTGCCTACACAACTGAGCAACGGCAATTCACCAGTGATGATATTCACTTTTTACAGGCGGTGGCCCAGGTGCTAGCCACAGCCATTGACCGCCACCAAGCAGAGCAAAAAATTCAAGAACAAGCTGCCCTGCTGGATATTGCCACCGATGCGATCGCCGTGCGTGATCTGGAGCACAAAATTTTGTTTTGGAGCCAAGGAGCCCAACATCTCTACGGCTGGGAAGCAGCAGAAATTTTGGGCCAGCATGCTGATCAGGTTTTATTTAAAGAGGCCCCTCTCCTGGCCGAAATCCACTCAGCTTTACATGAAACCGGAGAGTGGCAGGGAGAGCTGCACAAACTCACCAAATCCGGTCAGGAAGTTGTGGTCGAAAGCCGCTGGACCCTGGTACAAGATCAAGCTGGACCCAAATCAATTCTCACCGTTGATACGGATATTACTGAAAAGAAAAAACTCGAAGCCCAGTTTCTGCGAGCCCAGCGAATGGAGAGCATTGGCACCCTTGCCAGCGGGATTGCCCACGATCTCAACAACGTCCTGGCTCCAATCTTAATGGCGGTGCAGCTACTGGAAAAAAAACTGCCCGATCAAAAAAGTCAGCAGTTGCTGCAAACTCTGGAGCTAAACGCCAAACGGGGAGCTGATTTAATTAAGCAGGTCCTCTCTTTTGCCCGAGGCTTAGAAGGGAAGCGGACCATTCTCCAGGTCAGACACCTGATCCAGGAAATTAAAAAGATTGTTGAGCAGACTTTTCCTAAATCAATTCAGGTTCATACCCAGGTGCCGACAGACCTTTGGACTGTTTCGGGGGATATCACCCAACTGCACCAGGTGCTGATGAATCTCTGTGTGAATGCCCACGACGCCATGCCCGAGGGGGGAACCCTGACGATTACCGCTGAAAATCGCTTTGTTGATTCAACCTACGCTCGCTTAAATCTGGAGGCCCAGATTGGCTCCTACATTGCGATCACGGTTGCCGATACTGGCAGCGGCATTCCAGCCCAAGTCCTCGATAGAATCTTTGAGCCTTTTTTCACCACCAAGGAGCTAGGTCAGGGCACTGGATTGGGGCTTTCTACGGTAGTTGGAATTGTCAAAAGCCACGGGGGTTTTGTTAAGGTCTACAGCGAGGTTGACAAAGGAACCCGGTTTAGAGTCTACTTGCCCGCAGTCAGAGCAATTGAGACACCGGCTGGAGAAGAGACTGAACTAGCACCGGGCCACGGAGAACTGATTCTGGTTGTAGATGATGAGGTTACGATTCGGGAAGTTAGCCAAACGCTTCTAGAGGCTCATGGCTACCGGGTACTGACTGCTAAAGATGGGGTCGAAGCGATCGGTCTTTATGCTCAATATCAGTCAGAAATAAGTCTGGCCCTGATTGATATGATGATGCCGTCAATGGATGGCCCGATGACAATCCGCACCCTGCAGGCGGTGAATCCCCAGCTTAATATCATTGTGATCAGCGGTTTGGCCCCCAAGAATAAACTTGCTGAAGCTGCCAGTATGGGCGTAAAAGCCTTTTTATCCAAGCCCTTTACGGCCAACGAATTGCTCAACACCCTAGAAGACGCTCTCAACAAACCTTAAATAGAATCTCTAGGCCACTGGGGATCTCCTAAACTGGGCTGTTTTTGCCATCCTTTAGCTTGCTTTTGCTTCGAAAAGCCAGTCCCGTAAAAGCATCAGTTCAAGCTTTCCTAGAAGAATCAGACATAGATTTCTTGGCTTACGAACCGACTCCCCGACGCTCCGTCCGGAATCACCCCTTGGCAGCAAACCTGGAATGCTCCCCAAACCAACTTTTTAGCGCCCTTGCTTTCTTCTAGGTCAAGAAACCTTAAAATTAAGATAGGTTTTGTCCCCTCACGTTGGCAAATCGCTGTCATTCAGCAAGTTTAATTATGCAAAAAATTCTTTTCGCTGACCGCGATAAGCTAGAAGCCCATGCTCTGTTCCTGGGAGAAGCGATCGATCTGCAAGCAGCCCCCAGTCAGTTCGACTTGGTGTTTTCGCCAGAAGATCGCTTGGTTCCACCCCAAGAGAACCGGTTGGCAAATTTACCCCTAATGGTCAGAGTAGGGGAAGCAGGCAGTGCAATTTTGTTTGGCTATGGCGCTGCGGTGCTATTTGGGCTTGATTCTACTGCTGCTGAGGCAGATTTTCTCCCTAAGCTCTCTGCTTTAGTCAGTGATACCTTTGCATTTCCTGAATCTGAGACTGCAGAGTTGCACTTAAATTTTACCGGCACTGAACGGGTTAGAGATGGCTATATTTTGCTGCAGGAGTTTAGCCTAGAGCGTTTGCAGATTGTGGCGGCTGTTCTAGCTAAAACCGTTGTCCTGGCTCACTACGAAAGAAGTTTAGCCAAAGTGTTTGATCAGATGGAACCCTTTGCTGCTAGCCTGCAACACCAAAATGGCACCCGTCGCCAGGGACGGGAATTGCTCCGGCAGCTTGGCAGCACGCTGTTGGTCCAAAACAAGATTGTTGGTCGTGTAGAAATTATTGACAAGCCGGAGGTTCTTTGGGAAGCTCCGGAGCTAGAGAATTTCTATCTGCGTCTAGAAAACGAGTACGAGATCCGTGAGCGTCATTTAGCCCTGGAACGCAAGCTAGAGCTAGTTTCTCGGACTGCTGAGACGGTGCTGGAGTTTATGCAGCATCGAACCAGTTTACGAGTGGAGTGGTACATCGTGATTTTAATCGTGGCCGAGATTTTGCTCTCCCTTTACGATATTTTCTTAAATCCCTAGCCTTGGAAGGGTATTTACACGGCTATTCAGGTCTCCCCAAGGGAGTGTGAAGAGTAAGTTTTATCGCTTCGTTATCCCCTTTTAATGAATTTCAACCCATGACTGTTCTTGTTCTTTGATGGGCTCGAACCTCAGAGTCCTGTGATCGCCTCTGGCTGGTCTCAGCTCTCCGGGAAGCAAGCTCCGATTATCCCCGGTTTTGTTGCTGGTAATCTGTTGTAGTGTGATGCAAGCGGATGTACATTACTGAGGCCAACCTTTATTTAGCTCTGGGAGAATGAATGCAGGTAGCGGGTGAGTTATTGACCCTAGCGGTTGACATTGGGGGGAGTGGCATTAAAGCTATGGTCCTCAATCCCCAGGGAACCCCTCAAACAGAGCGGCAGCGGCTGAAAACGCCCCAGCCTTCTACCCCTGAGGCGGTAATTGCTGCGATCGCTAAGCTCACTGCTGAAGCAGCCTTTGACCGGGTTTCGGTTGGGTTTCCGGGGATGGTGCAGCAGGGAGTAATCTTCACCGCTGTCAATCTCAGCCCGGAGTGGGTTGGCTGTGATTTAGCCACTACCCTGGGCGATCGCCTGGGCAAGCCCGTGCGGGTTGCCAATGACGCTGACATTCAGGGTTTGGGGGCAATTTCTGGGCAGGGGGTGGAGTTGGTGATTACCCTCGGCACCGGCTTTGGGTCGGCTTTATTTGTAGACGGGCATCTGGTGCCCAATCTAGAACTTGGGCACCATCCCTTTCGAGCTGGCAAAACCTACGAACAACTCCTGGGGCGGGCCGCCCTAGACCAAGCGGGTAAGAAAAAGTGGAATCAACGCTTAGCCAAAGCGATCGCTACCCTTGAGCACTTGTTCAACTATAATTCCCTGCATATTGGCGGCGGCAATACGAAATACATCACCTTTGATCTGCCTGGGAATGCCACAATCGTTCCCAATCTTGAGGGTTTGTTGGGGGGGATTGCCCTTTGGCAGAAGACGCCACCAGCGAAAGAGATCTAATCGCTAAGGGGAGAGTTCCCCGCCGCTTGCGGCGTAAGATTGGTGGGTGAGCGAGTACATTCACAAAAGTCATAACGTCACAGTCTTGCTGTACCATCTTGTGTTTCCGGCAAAGTACCGACGGGCTGTGTTTGA
>JBGTDP010000216.1:0-2106 GCA_041748255.1 Thermosynechococcaceae cyanobacterium
TTTTTCAGAGCAGATTCTACCCCATCCCGCAAGCGCTCCCGGACCCGGCCTCCTTGCTGCAAAGACTCCTGGTGATAATACTCCAGCAAGCACTCATCCGCGTCCTCCATGCCCTTTGGCAGACGGGAGCGGTGAAACAGCCGATAGAACAGACCAAACTCAGCAAAGTTTTCCCCATTAAGAATCTGCTCCAGGTCAAACTCAACGTAGGTCAGCCGGGTCATCAGGGTTGAATCGCGCAACAACCGCCACCGCAACCCATTCGTCACCACTGCCCAGAGATGCTCAGTGCGGTTTAGATAATCCTGGACCAGGGCATGGGCCGATAACCGGGGTGTGCCGCTGGGAGGCCGTTGCTCTAACCGAACTTGAGAGCCAATGATATGCACCGGCGGCTTATTCTCGCCCCGCTCTGCCCGGTGAGAAATCGCAAAGGTCTGCCCCTCAACCACTTCTGCTTTGGCGGTATAGATAGGCTTGTAGCCCAAGCTCATCAGCAAAGGCACCACCCACTGCTCTCGCGTGACCGTCGTGGCTGGATCATCTTCCGCTAGCCGGGAGACGGCCCGTTGAAAAGCTGACCAATAGGCTTTGGCATCCCCCCAGGCGATCGCAATTTCATCTGCTAGCTTGTCACCCTTGGTGAGGCTAAAGTCCTCCGGTGCTTGACCCTTAAACTCTCCAGCCAAGAGTTCTGTGGTCAAATCGGGTGCAATCAGATTGCCCTGGATATCCACCCCGACTGGCGTTTCAACTAGATTCTTCATACCGCTGACCTGAGCTGACCGGGCTGGAGGACGAAGATGCCCAGTACATCCATTGGCAATTGCGGCTGCACCCGTACCTGTCCTTCCTTGGTAATACTGCGAACTCGCCGATGGGACTGGCCTAAGGATTGTCCTCGCCCAAGAGCGATCGCTTCTAGCTCCGTTTCAAGACTGCCCAGGCTATTAACCAGATCCTCGATTTCTAGGCGCTTTAAGCCCGGAGGTTTATCATCTACAGGTTCTGCTGTTGCAAGCAGATCCTGAGCCTCGTCAGACTCTAGCCACAACGGATTTGCAGGGGGGCCAGTAAACCCAGCCACAAAACATTCCTCAGCCAGCAGAGTCTCAACCCTTGGACTGCTCAATAGGTAACGCGATCGCAGCAGCAGAATCGTCGTGCGTTGCTCTACAGCATCGGTGATCGTAAAGCCACAGCGAGCCGCTTTTGGGTCATGGAAATTTTCAAGCGAATCCTCCAGAAGATAACGAGCCAAGCCCTCTACTAATGGATGATTCCTGCCCACATATTCCACCCCTTCCGGGGCTGGCGAGGTGAAGGTAATGGTGCGCGGTTTGGTTCCCAGCGTGAAATGCAACGGCAAGGGAATAGAGGGCAGCAGCCAGCCGTGCTTTTTCTTCTGCAAGGATGAATTCAAGCAACTACACGCTGCCTTGACGAAGCGCTCTACATCAGCTTCACTGCCTAAGATGCAATCTGACTCGATTAGTTCCTGCTCAACCTCAGCCGGTTTAATCGCTCGTTGAGCAAACCGGGTCCGGCTGACTTTCTCCCGCTCCACAGCGCGATCCCAGCTTTTATGCACCTGATCAGCGGTGGATTCTTCTTTGTCTAGCAAGTCTAAGAGTGAAAGCTGTTCAGCATCTGCTTTTCGGTCAAAGAGTGACTTAAACACAGCCTCTGAAACCTTGGCGCTGTCCATCGGCACAGGCACTGTAATCCCTAAGGTTTTGTGGATCTCCACCGCCTTACGAATCAAAACATCTAGCACCGCGCCATCGACGGGGTTATCTTGCCCGTAAAGAAGATAGCTTTTGACCACAGGCGCTGTCTGGCCGTAGCGGTCAACTCGACCTTCTCGCTGCTCTAGGCGGTTAGGGTTCCAGGGCAAGTCGTAGTGAATCACCGCACTGAAATACTCTTGCAGGTTCACTCCTTCACTCAGGCAGTCCGTGGCCACCAAAACTCGCTGGGGATAGGTGTTCAGTTCCTCCAGGCGAATCTCTCGCTCATCTTCAGATAATTCTCCCGTAATTGGAATAACCCGGATGTTGCTACCCCGCTTTTTCTCAAATTTGCTGCGCAGCTGATCAGCTACAT
>JBGTDP010000217.1:0-18850 GCA_041748255.1 Thermosynechococcaceae cyanobacterium
CCCAAAATTGACAAAGATGAAACCCCTGGGGTTGGCAAACCCTAAGTTTGGCTGCTGGGACCTTGATCTAGTTATCCAGTTGATTCATTCCTCACGGTTCTGGGGCTTTAAGCTTAAAAGAGTTGCCAAGGTGGCTGGTACAGCCCCTAGCGTGCGATCGTTTGCTTTTTGCGGCCTGAAAAAGTATTTTGTATCAGGTGGCGATCGTAGGTGTGACTAGTCTTAGGTCCTAAGACTCAATTAATCTTTGGCCCCAAATTCGCTACAACTTTGTTCCTCTAACTACTACTTGCGGGTCGGGGTGTAGGTTAAGTTGGGGATATGCTACTTAGGTATTTCTGCAAGGATACAGTGCTTCATGGTTCAGGAACGCGTTTTGCCTGACTTTCAATCCACCGCCACCGAGATCACCTCAGAAGAGGGACTGCGGTTATACGAAGATATGGTGCTAGGGCGATCGTTTGAGGATAAGTGCGCCGAGATGTACTATCGGGGCAAAATGTTTGGGTTTGTCCACCTCTACAACGGTCAAGAAGCGGTTTCCAGCGGCGTGACCAAGGCAATGCGCTCAGATGACTATATCTGTAGCACCTATCGAGATCACGTCCATGCCCTGTGTGCAGGGGTGCCTCCCAAGCAGGTAATGGCAGAATTATTTGGCAAAGCCACCGGCTGCAGCAAAGGTCGCGGCGGCTCGATGCATTTATTTTCTGCTGAGCATAATCTCTTGGGTGGATTTGCCTTTGTGGCAGAGGGAATCCCCGTGGCCACAGGGGCTGCCCTCCAAAGCCGGTATCGGCGGGAAGTCATGCAGGATGAGAGCGCCGATCAGGTGACGGCTTGCTTTTTTGGCGATGGAGCCTGTAACAATGGTCAGTTTTTTGAATGCCTAAACATGGCTTCCCTATGGAAGTTGCCGATTTTGTTTGTGGTGGAAAATAACAAGTGGGCGATTGGCATGGCCCATGAACGGGCGACCTCACAAACGGAGATTTATAAAAAAGCCAGTGTCTTTGGGATGTCAGGGGTAGAAGTTGATGGAATGGACGTGCTAGCAGTTCGCTCTGCGGCCCAGACAGCGATCGCTCGTGCCCGTGCTGGTGAAGGTCCAACGCTGATCGAAGCCCTGACCTATCGATTCCGAGGCCACTCCCTAGCTGACCCGGATGAGCTGCGCTCTAAAGCTGAGAAAGAACAGTGGCTGGCACGCGATCCAATCAAAAAGTTCGCAGCCTATTTAGTCGAGCAAGATCTTGCTCGACAAGAGGATCTCAAAGCCATTGATCAGCGAATTCAAGCCACTATTAATGACGCTGTGCAGTTTGCCGAAGAAAGCCCAGAGCCAGACCCGCAGGAACTGCGGCGTTATATCTTTGCTGAAGAAGAGTAACGGCTGTAGCGCTGCTGTCACTCCCAATCTGAATGAACTGATTTAAGTAGTCTGCTTGCAAAGATGCATTCCCAGGTAAGTAAGTTAGTATCTTAGACTAGAGAAGTGCTAGATCAGTGGTTGCTCGGTGGCAACCAGCAATATCTTGATCATTTACTAGCGGGGGGATTAAATGCTGCTTCCAGATCACGATAGGATACCCTATCGAGGATATTTTTCAGATTAGCAATCAGCTGATAGCGCCAGTAGTTGTAGTGCCATAGTGGAAGGCATTAAATCACTCGCCTATCAAGCGCTGTAATGCCTTGCTAGTTAGGCTCTGAAGCGATGAAGGGCTGAATTAACTGGCAAGCTGCTAGACTTATATCTACTAAATTTATAACTTTCATTAAAATTTTGATTGCTAACGACATTTATATGCTGCTCCCCCTAAACTTAACTTTCTATGCAAGTTGCGCCTAGTCGCGTCTCAATTTTTGTTGATGGCAACAATATGTTTTATGCCCAACAAAAAAATGGTTGGTTTTTTGACCCTCGACGAATTCTGGATTACTTCACCCGTGACCCAGGAATAATGCTGATCAATGCCTTTTGGTATACGGGCTTAAAAGACCCTCAAGATCAGCGAGGTTTCCGGGATGCCTTAATTAGTATGGGGTATACAGTACGGACTAAAATTCTCAAGGAATACTACGATGATACTTCCCGCAAGCACTCCCAAAAAGCCAACCTGGATATTGAAATCGTCGTGGATATGTTTAACACCGTTGATCAGTATGACCGGGTGATTCTGTTTAGTGGCGATGGTGATTTTGAACGGGCGATTGAGCTTTTACGCTGCAAAAAAACCCATATCACGGTTGTTTCCACCGAAGGCATGATTGCTCGGGAACTGCGCAATGCCACGGATCACTACATAGACCTAAACAATATTCGTGATCAGATTGAAAAATTAGAGTTGCAAATTGGGTGACCGCCCTGGCAAAAAGATGGTTAAAGAGAAGGACTAAAAGCTGGGTAAAGCGATTCTCAGTTAGTTAGGAAGCGTCTAGGTAAAGTATCTTAGTATTTCTGCCAACTGAAAACCTTGGCGTTGCTACCTTGAAATCACTGATATAACTCAAACATCCTTTAAGATAGAAACAAGTTATCGCTGTCTATTTCCAGCCCAGCTATCATGAACCCTCAACCTCAGCAGCCAGAGCGAATTATTATCTTTGATACCACCCTCCGGGATGGAGAGCAATCCCCCGGAGCCACCCTGAATGTGGAAGAAAAGCTGACGATCGCTCGCCAACTGGCTCGATTAGGGGTTGATGTGATTGAGGCCGGGTTTCCCTTTGCCAGCCCTGGTGATTTTGAGGCCGTAAAAAAAATTGCCCAATCCGTTGGGGTTGAAGGCGGCCCAATAATTTGCGGTTTGGCCCGCGCCACCCGCGCCGATATTAAAGCCGCTGCTGAGGCCCTAAAGCCAGCCGTGAAACCTCGGATTCATACTTTCCTGGCCACCTCTGATATTCACTTAGAGCACAAGCTGAAAAAATCCCGGACTGAGGTTTTGGCGATCGCTGAAGAAATGGTCGCCTACGCCAAACCCTTTGTCGAGGATGTGGAGTTTTCCCCTGAAGATGCCGGACGCTCCGACCCAGCATTTCTCTACCAGGTTTTAGAGCGCGTGATTGCCGCCGGCGCCACCACTGTGAATATCCCCGATACAGTCGGCTATACCACCCCCAGCGAGTTTGGGGCCTTAATTCGTGGGATCAAAGAAAATGTCCCCAATATTGACCAGGCGGTGATCTCAGTTCATGGTCACAATGACCTGGGTTTGGCGGTGGCCAACTTTCTAGAAGCGGTGAAAAACGGGGCTCGGCAACTAGAATGCACCATTAACGGGATTGGCGAGCGAGCTGGCAATGCTGCCCTGGAAGAGCTGGTGATGGGCTTGCATGTGCGGCGACAGTATTTTAATCCTTTCCTGGGCCATCCCCCAACCTCCACAGAGCCCCTGACCAATATTGACACCCGCGAGATTTATAAAACCTCCCGCTTGGTCTCTAATCTCACCGGAATGCTGATCCAGCCCAATAAGGCCATTGTCGGCTCCAATGCCTTTGCCCACGAGTCGGGGATTCACCAGGACGGCGTGCTTAAGAACAAACTCACCTATGAGATTATGGATGCCCAGTCCATTGGCTTGGGGGCCAACAACATTGTTTTGGGCAAGCTCTCCGGGCGCAACGCCTTTCGTACCCGTTTGCAAACCTTGGGGTTTGAGCTCTCGGAGCAGGATCTCAACAAAGCCTTTGTGCGCTTCAAGGACCTAGCCGACAAAAAGAAAGAAATCTCTGACTGGGATCTCGAAGCGATCGTCAAGGATGAAATTCAATTTCAGTTTGTAGATGGCTTCCGCTTGGAACGGGTGCAGGTTTCCTGTGGGGATCATGCTTGCCCCACGGCAACCGTGACAATTCACACCCCCGATGGTCAGGAACTCACCGATGCGGCCACAGGTACCGGCCCGGTGGATGCAATTTACTGTGCGATTAACCGGGTGGTCAAGGTTCCCAACCAGCTAATTGAGTTTTCGGTTCAATCGGTGACCGCAGGCATCGATGCGATTGGGGAGGTTACGATTCGCCTTCAGCACGAAGAGCGATTCTACTCCGGTCATGCTGCCAATACCGATATTGTTGTGGCCTCTGCCCAGGCTTATATGAATGCCCTTAACCGACTTTATCGGTCGCTCCAGCAGCCTGCTTTACATCCACAAAAAAGCCAGCATGATCCTGCCGTGGCCCTGAGCAGCTAGATTGTTCCTAGGGTTGAGGTGATGCTGTTTTGGCTTTTTCTAGTTCCTGAGGGTGGCTGGGAGAAATTCCGGCGATCGCAATTAGGGACTCAATCACAGATTTAACCACTGGGGCGGCAACCGTTGAACCAAACGCGTTTCCTCCTTGGGGTTCATCCACCACCGCTAGAACCACATAGCGAGGATTTTCTAGGGGAAACAAAGCCACAAAACTGGTGATCCGAGCGGAGCTGTAGCCGCCGCCGGCGGCAGCTTTTTGGGCCGTTCCGGTCTTCCCTCCCAAACGATAGCCAGGAATCTGCGCCGCCTTACCGGTACCATTCTGGACCACACTGCCCATCATCCTTTGCACGGTTTGAGCGGTTGCTGGGGAAAAAACCGATTTGGGTTTTGGTGTTGGAGCTTGTTTAACCAGCTCGCCGCTGGGGTCGATCAGTCCCTGGACAATATGGGGGGTGACGAGTTTGCCACCATTGGCGATCACAGCGTGGAGTTGAGCCATTTGAATCGGGGTGACGGAAAATCCTTGACCAAAGGCAGTGGTAGCCGGTTCAATTGGGTATTCAACAAACTGACTCTTAGGCTTAAATTGACCGGGGGTTTCAAAGGGCAAATCGGTGTTAACCATTTCTCCGATCCCTAATCGCTTCAGCCAGTCATAGTAAAGGGCTGGTTTCACCTGCTGCATAATGTGAACCATGCCCACATTACTGGACTTTTCCAGGATTTGAGTCACACTCAAGGGGCCATTGCCACCAGCGCCGTCAAAATCATTGTTCTGGATCGGCCAGCCCCCGACAAAGATCCGGCCCTGATCGGTAAAGATATTGTTGGCCTTAACTGAGCCAGTTTCTAGGGCGATCGCCACGTTGATTGGCTTAAAGGTAGAGCCAGGTTCATAGAGATCGGATACTGCCCAGTTTTTAAACAAAGCCGGATCAGCCTTATAGTACTGAGCCGGATCGTAGGCGGGCTCAGAGACAAAGGCTTCTAAAGCCCCATCCCGAACATCCATGACCATAACAGTTCCCCGCAGGGCCTTAAACTCCTGAAGCTGTTTGCGCAGTGCTTCTCGGGCCACCCGCTGCAGGCGAATATCCAGGGTTAGTTTCAAGCTCAGATCATCCGTCTTCAGTAAGGCCGGGGGTGCTAAGTCTGGCAAAGCATCGCCAAAGAAATCCTGAGAGAGCTGCCCAGAACGCATAGATGGCTCTAGCAGATTGTTCTGGCTATATTCGAGTCCGGCCTGTCCCTGATGCTCGGTCCCAACATAGCCAATCAACTCAGAGGTCAGGGCTTGCTGCGGATAATCTCGTTGCCATTGTTGGGTTAATTCCAGCCCATCCAACTGTAGCCCCTTGATTTTGTCGCTCTCCGCCTGGGAAAGCTCATAGGCAACTGGAATCCCACTCTCGGCGGTTTGAAACAACTTGACCAGATCGGCTGCCGGACGGTTTAGAATCGGGGCCAATTGAGCTGCGACTTGATCCCCAGACTGATTAAACAGGTAAGGGTGGGCAAACAGGGTAAAGTCAGGCTCGTCCATGGCTAAGACATTGCCACTGCGGTCCACAATTGGACGGCGCCCGATCAAAGCCTGGAGCGGAAACAGCTGCTGCTGCCGAGCTTTTTCTCGCAACACCGGACCCTGAAGCACTTGCAGGTAAACTAGCCGGGCAACTAACCCTAACTGTCCTAAGACTAAGATCACCCAGGTCACTATAAGTCGAGAGGCAGAGACTTTTACCTGAGACCGCTTGGTGGGTTTCTGAGGCGGCTGAACGACAATTGGTTTTGATTTAGAAGTAGTCATGAACTGCTCAGGCTAATAACCAATTGGAGACGCCAGGTGGGGAGGTGTAATCCCCGGCTTAGAATCAGCAGACTTAGGGGACGGCACTGCTGGGTTTAAAAAGAGCGTATTCCCAGGTCCTTGGGGTACGTACCGGTTTTTAGCTATTTCTGCTTGTTCTGTAACTTCAAACTTACGGGCTTCATTGGCAACGGTTAGCTCCCGTTCCGTTTGCTGCAACTCGGTTAAATGGTCGTAGGCTTGGCTCCAGGATCGCTGAGTATAAACGCTCCAACCATATAGGACTAGAACTGCAGCCACCAATCCACCGGCTACCGGCACGGAGGCTTGCTGCAAGGCCATCAAGATTCTTAACCCAGAGGAAGGTCTAGAAGCCACCAGGGACTCAATTGAGTCCCTGGATTTTCTAAGCGGACGGGGAGAAGATTTCTCAGGGGCAACCTGCCGCAGGTAGGCAGTGCTTTCCGGAGATTTGATGGCGCTAAACATAGGGATCACTCCTCTAGAAGTTATTAATTGATGAAACCTTAAAAAGCTGAAAGGAGGTGTTCACACAGCAGGAGCAACCAATCAGCTGCCGCTTTTTATACAACCACAACCTAAGAATTATTTAGGGACGAGACAACCTAAGCGTACTTCTTCAGCAAGATTCTAACGAAAAGAACTGCTGGTCAAATTAATATTTGATTATTAAAAACAATATTTTTTATTAAATGTGCTCAAAGCTACAATCGCTCCGCCAGTCTAAGTTTGGCTGAGCGAGAGCGAGGATTTTGAGTGATTTCATCTGCTTGGGGGACAATCGGCTTTTTCGTCAACACCCCTAGTTCAAGACTGTCTCGCAAGGCATACTTCACCCGCCGGTCTTCGAGGCTGTGAAAGCTAATGATCCCAATTCTGCCCCCTGGCTTTAGCCACCCTGGCGATCGCGCCAGCAAAGTTTCTAGGGCCGTCAGTTCTTGATTGACAGCAATTCGCAGGGCCTGAAACACGCGAGTGGCAGGATGAATCCTTTTGCCCCGACGCTTTTGTCCAGGAAGTGCCTGGGCAACAATTGCTGCTAGCTCTGTAGTTGTTTGCAGGGGCCGTTGAGCGACAATCCGCCGGGCAATCCGGCGGGAAAACCGCTCTTCACCAAAGTGATAAAAAATATCTGCCAGTTCTGTCTCTGGCGCTTGATTAATAATCTCTGCGGCAGTCAAGCTCTGGCGGATATCCATCCGCATATCCAGAGGGGCTGGGTGACGAAAGCTAAATCCCCGCTCTGGTTGGTCAACCTGGGCCGAACTCACCCCCAGATCGGCCAAAATTCCATCAAATCGGAGGTCACCAGGATCGTAGTCAGTAAAGTTACCATGCCAGAAATGGACTCGCTCCCCGTAGGGTTGGAGCTTGGCTTGAGCTGCCTGCAAAGCTTGGGCATCTTGATCTAGGGCAGTGACTTGAATATCTGGCGCAGCTTCTAGAATTAGGCTGCTGTGACCGCCGCCACCAACCGTCACATCCAGGTAGTGCCCCCCTGGTTGAACTGCCAATCCGGCTATCAGTTCTCGACTTAAAACCGGAACATGGCTAAAGGCCGTTCCAGAAACATTTTCTTCAGTCTGTTGAGGCTGCATATAACTGTTGCAAACCTGATAGATCGATTGTCATGGCGATCTGCTTTGATCCTCAGTTTGGAAACTGAACTGGCAGACGGAGGATTAGCTTAGCTTAAGCTGTCTAGTTCCCTTTCAACAGGAACCAAAGCAATCTACCCCACCAGCGACATCAATTAATAGGCATCCTGAAGCTCGTAAAAGTCTGGAGAGATATAATCTTTTCGCATTGGCCAGCCTACCCAGTCTTCCGGCATCAGCAGTCGTTTTAAGTTGGGATGCCCTTCATAGATGATCCCGTACATGTCATAGGTTTCTCGCTCTTGCCAGTCAGCAGTTTTCCAGATCCAGAACACCGAAGCCACCCTGGGATCCTCTCGGGGTAGAAAGACTTTTACCCGTACTTCCTCCGGGCGATCAGCGTTGTCACTGAGTTTGGTTAAGTGATACAGGCTAACCAAATCTTTGCCCGGTCCATCGTCGTAACCACCCTGGCACTGAAGATAATTAAACCCATAGGCATAGAGAGCAGTGGCAAAGGGAATCAAAAATTCCCGATCCACCTTGAGCATCTCCACCCCTAAGTGGTCAATCCCAAGGGACTCGTGTTCAAATCCGTCCTGGGTGAGCTGGCGAGAAATCTTGCCAACCTCGACAATCTCAGCTTCTTCGTCCTCTTCCTTAGCTTCAGAGTCCTCTTTCTTGGCGTCAGCCTTTTCGGCTTTTTTAGCCGCTTGCTCCTGGGAATCTTCTTGAGATTCTGCTTTTGGAGGCTTTTTTGCTTGAGGTTTGTCTGACTTTGCTTCTTCAGTCTCTTTTGCTTGAGACTCTTCTTTACCTTGAGGTTTCTCTGACTTTGACTCTTCTGAGGACTTGGCTTCTTTGGATTCTTCAGACACGCTGATCTAACTCCTTTTCAGCTTGCAGGTGGAACTAGACTTTTACCCAACAGTGGCTAGGACCACTCCAGGGCGCCTTTGCGCCAGGCAAAGACGAGTCCGACGATCAAAATGGCAATAAAGATCAAGGCTTCAACAAACCCCAGTAACCCCAGTCGGTTAAAAGCCACAGCCCAGGGATATAGAAAAACTGTCTCTACATCAAAAATCACAAAGACCAGGGCAAACATATAGTACCGGATATTGAACTGAATCCAGGCACCGCCAAAGGGCTCCATCCCAGACTCGTAAGTTGTTCGCCGCTCAGGGCCGCGGGTCGCCGGTCTGAGCAGCTTAGAAGCACTCAGTGCTAGCGCCGGTACAAGGCTACAGACAATTAAGAAGCCCAGAACGTATTCGTAACCACTTAGAACAAACACAATAGCAAATGACCGCTTGTAGAAATTTGTAAAATTCTAGCTACATTATAGGGATCTTCATACCCCGATTCCGTTCCCTGAGCAAAGCTTTTTGAGTCACTAGCCACAGCAACCTGAGAATTTCAATCTCCTAGAGGACCTTTGCCCGGGATCAAAAGCCCTGCCATCTTTAGAATCGACCAACCCCAACATCGATTGCCTATGATGGATGTAGAGCAGTCTGATCCCTACTGTTGTGTTAAATCTAAAAACTGCCCTTTTTTGGATTGTCTTGCTTTTAGCTGGCTGCGGCGCTGGGGATGCTCAGGTGCAGATGCCCGCTGCCCCCACGGTCAAAGCTGAGCCTGATGCCAAGCATCAAATTCAAGTTTTAGATCTGCCGCCGCCCTACGCCTCTGAATCTGCCAGTCAGTCGCCCCAGGTGATTGATCGCCCGCCGGGGGCTAAGCTGCAAGTTCCACCTGGGTTTAAGGTGGAAGTCTTTGCCCAAGGCTTATCCCGGCCTCGGTGGCTCTACGTTGGCCCGAATGGGGATGTGTTTCTGGCAGAATCTTACCGGAACCGGATTCGGCTACTGCGGGACACAAATGGGGATGGCGTCGCCGACCAGAATCAGGTGTTTGTGGAAGGGCTCAATCAACCCTTTGGAATGGCAGTGTCTCCAGACCGGAAATTTTTCTATATCGCCAATACCGATTCGGTGGTGCGATTTCCCTATCAAGTCGGGCAAACCCGCTTGCAGGGAAAGCCGCAACCCATTACCCCTTTGTCCGGTGGGGGCAAACTGCCAGGGGGGGGACACTGGACTCGTGATTTAATTTTCAGCCCGGATGGTCAGAAACTGTTTGTCAGTGTTGGGTCCTATAGCAATGTTGATCAAGAGCCCCTGCCAAGGGCCTCGATCCAGATTATGAATCCCGACGGGAGCGATCGCCAGACCTATGCCTATGGCCTGCGAAACCCAGTGGGATTGGATTTCAATCCCACAACTCAAAAACTCTTTACCACCGTCAACGAGCGGGATGGCTTAGGGGATGATCTGGTGCCAGACTATTTAACCGCAGTTAAACCCGGAGGGTTTTATGGGTGGCCCTACTCCTACTTGGGCAACAATCCCGATCCGCGGATGCCCCGTCGCCCGGAGCTAGAAGCAAAAGCAATTGTCCCGGATGTTTTGTTTCAAGCCCACTCTGCGGCCCTGGGGTTGGTGTTTTATACCGGTAACCAGTTTCCGACTCAGTACCGCAATGATGCCTTTGTAGCTTTTCGCGGTTCCTGGAATCGCTCCCAGGGAACTGGGTACAAACTTGTTCGGGTTCCCTTTGATCCCCAGGGCAACCCCAAAGGCTACTACGAAGATTTTCTCACCGGCTGGCTGGTGAACCCCTCAGTCCCAAGTGTCTGGGGTCGTCCGGTGGGATTAACGGTTGCCCAAGATGGGTCTCTACTAATCACCGATGAACCGGGGGGCAAAATTTGGCGGGTTAGCTATGCCCAGCCGACTCCATAACAATCCTTCGCATCCTCTTCCTAGCAGGTCCCTGCCTCTTCCTAACTAGGATAGGCTTAGATTAGATCACACTTAGAGGGAGGACCTTGATGGCATTCGACTACGATTTGTTTGTAATTGGCGCTGGTTCAGGGGGGATTGCAGCGTCTCGTCGAGCAGCTTCCTACGGAGCCAGGGTGGCGATCGCAGAAGGGGATCTGCTGGGCGGCACCTGTGTCAATCGCGGCTGCATTCCCAAAAAGCTGATGGTTTATGCCTCGGAGTTTTCCCACGCCTATCGAGATGCGATCGGCTATGGCTGGAGTCAGGTGCAACCGGATTTTAATTGGCAGCAACTGATCCGGGCCAAAGATAAAGAACTCGCCCGCCTGAATCAGGTCTATCAGCGGATGCTTTCTGAAGCCGGAGTGCAGCTGTTTGAGGGCTATGCCAGTTTCTTAGATCCCCACACCCTCACGGTGGCAGATCGTAAAGTCACCGCCGATAAGATATTGATTGCGGTGGGTGGGCATCCAGTGATGCCGGAAATTCCTGGCGGGGAGTTAGGGATTAGCTCCGATCAGATCTTTGACCTAGAGGAGCAACCCAAGCACATTGCCATTGTTGGCGGTGGCTATATTGGCGTGGAGTTTGCCGGTATTTTTAACGGGCTTGGCTCCCAAGTCACTTTGATCATTCGGGGAGAAAAGATTCTCAAAGGGTTTGACGAGGATATTCGCACAAATATCCAGGAGGGCATGGGCCACCACGGGATTCAAATTCTCTCCAACACCAACATAGACAAGCTGCAACGGGTGGTTGAAACCGGAGTTCAACTGAGCTTGTCAGGAGAACACCCAGAATCCGTAACCGCCGATACGGTACTCCTAGCCACGGGGCGGACGCCTAACCTCAAGGGTTTGGGCCTAGAGAAAGCTGGGGTGACAATTGTTTCGGATTTATCCATCCGCGAAGCCTATGAAAACCTGGGGATTGCCGAATCGGGAGGCTATAGCCTGGAGGAGATTCAGGACAATCGCCCCTGCGCGATCGCTGTAAATGAGTACAGCCAGACCACCCAGGAGAATATTTTTGCCGTGGGGGACTGCACCGACCGGATTAACTTAACCCCTGTGGCCATTCAAGAGGGTCGGACCTTTGCCGATACCGAGTTTGGCAATCAGCGTCGGGTCATGAGTCATGAGTGTGTGCCCTCGGCGGTGTTTTCGCAACCGGAAGCAGCTACCGTCGGCTTAACCGAAGCCCAGGCCCTGGAAAAACTCGGAGAAGATGGCGTCAAGTGCTACCGGGCTAGATTTAGGCCCTTGTTTCACACGATGACCGGTGCAGAGGAGCGGATTCTGGTGAAGATGGTGGTAGACAGTGCCACGGAGCGGGTTCTAGGGGCGCACATGGTTGGTAAAGGGGCGGCAGAGATTATTCAAGGCGTGGCGATCGCTGTCAAGATGGGAGCCACTAAAAAAGACTTTGACGCCACCGTGGGGATTCACCCCTCTACAGCCGAGGAGTTTGTCACCCTGCGGTAGACATCCAGCCTTCCTTTAGCCCAATTTTATTCAGCCTAGTCAGCCAGCTTCAGGTTGTCCTATTCTAATCAGGGGTCGCTCTTGGCAACCCCTGATAGAGATTTTATTAGATCCGACCACAGGCTTGAAGAACAAACCGATTTGGATCAGCCACTGTCGGCAGTGGTTGAGTGGGTTGAGTATCCTGCCTGACTGAGGTGGTCCCGATACTGGTCAAGGGAACATAGGATGTTCCCCGATTGGTTCCAGAAAGGGTGCCTGTACCATCAGGATTTACCCGCCAGACTCCCAAAACCATCTGGGCAAACGAGAGTGAGTTGTCCGTAGGTAGACAGGCCCTCGGTCCCCCCGGAATTGAATCATCATCGTAAACTAAGGAAACATAGGTTTTGGTTGGGTCTAATCCGGTTGCAGTCCCATTGAATTTGAGAGTGCTTCCAGTATCCACAAATTGGATTTGAGCTTTAATTCGAGACTGATCAATTTGATGCAAATTAGCCTTGCTGTTGGGCTTAGCCATGGCAATAATAGGCAGCCCAAACATTGCTGTAACAGCAAGGGTTGCTGACAACGTGGTATTCAATTTTTATCCCCCCGATTGATAACTTTATTCAGTCTTTGCCGTATACGGTGGCTTGACCTTTAACATTATAATCAACTTTTTTTAAAGAATGCCATTAATTCTATTCATTGGTTTAAGAGACGTAAAATAGCTGAATTAACTGCCCATCAACCTTTCGGAGGAACTTGCTCATTTCAAAAAGAATCGGGGAGGCTCAGCTTGCAACCCAGGAACTGCAAGCCTTCTAAGCTTTGGATTTCCGAGAATAAGGCAGAAAGATTATTAGCCATTAAAAAATTAATCACTGTAAAAACTGCTAGCCTCTACTGTGTTCCTTAATGCTCCATTAGGTTCCTTCAGAGAATATAGTGTTTCTTAATACATCGACATTTCAGTGTTTGCCTAGCTCTAGTTAAAGCCGTTTGAAACTTTAAATTTCTGCCTTCATCTATCACCATGATCGATAAATCTGTTGAACCGTCCAGCCCTGTCCTGCCATTTGGTTCAACTCGTAACCAGACAGCACTAAATAAACCTGCTGCCGAGAGCCTCGACCAGCGCCTGGATTACTACTACCGCCAGGTGAAAACGATTATTCTTAGCCGCCAGAACCCGATTACTGGGTTGTTACCAGCCAGCACTGCCGTCACAGCCCATGGTGACTATACTGATGCCTGGGTGCGGGATAATGTCTACAGCATTCTGGCGGTTTGGGGGGTGGCCCTGGCCTACCGCAAATTAGATCAAGATCAAGGTCGGGGCTTTGAGCTGGACCATTGTGTGGTCAAGTTGATGCGGGGCCTGCTGGTGGCGATGATGAAGCAGGCCCCCAAGGTAGAGAAATTTAAAGATACCCAGTCGCTGTTGGATGCGATGCACGCCAAATACGACACCCACACGGGGGATGTCGTCGTAGGGGACAGCGAGTGGGGACATTTGCAACTCGATGCCACCTCACTGTATCTCTTGATCCTGGCGCAGATGACAACCGCCGGACTGTCAATTGTTTACACCCTTGATGAAGTAAACTTCGTGCAAAACCTGGTTTACTACATTGGTCGTGCCTATCGAACCCCTGATTTTGGGATCTGGGAGCGGGGCAACAAGATTAATCATGGGGATGCAGAACTCAATGCCAGTTCCGTGGGAATGGCAAAAGCAGCCCTGGAAGCCATGAATGGGTTGAACTTGTTTGGGATCTATGGCTCCCAGGCTTCGGTGATTCATGTGCTGCCCGATGAAATTGCCCGATCGCGGATCACGCTGGCCTCACTGTTGCCTCGGGAGTCTAACTCTAAAGAAATTGACGCATCCCTGCTGAGTATCCTGGGGTTTCCTGCCTTTGCAATTGAAGACGTCAAGCTGCTAGAGGAGACCCGCCAGGCAATTATCGAAAAACTGCAGGGTCGCTATGGCTGCAAGCGGTTTTTAAGGGATGGACATCAAACCCTGTTAGAAGACAAAGATCGCTTGCACTACGAGCCCCTGGAGTTAAAACAGTTCGAGCATATTGAGTGTGAATGGCCGCTGTTTTTTACCTATCTGGTGCTGGATGGCCTGTTCCGCAATGATCCTGAGCAGGTCAAGACCTACCGCGATCGCCTGCAACCCCTGTTGGTTGAGCAAGACGGCTGGCTGCTGCTGCCGGAGCTGTATTATGTGCCTGAAGACAAAATCGCAGCAGAACGCGCTAATCCCCAAAGCCAGACCCGATTACCGAACGAGAACGTACCCCTGGTTTGGGCTCAGAGTCTGTATATTTTAGGGGAACTGCTGGCTGAGGGCCTGATTGCCGTGGGAGAGATTGATCCCCTGGGGCAACATTTGCGGATTGGTAAGCATCGCGATCCGGTGGTGCAGATTGCCTTGCTGGCCGAGGACGAAGCCCTGCAAGCCCGGTTAAAAACCTACGGCATTGCCACCCAAACACCTCAGCAGTTGGAACCGATCCAAATTCGTCGCACCAAGGAGTTAGCCGGGGTCTATACCCAAATTGGCCGTAACGATGCCCTGGCCTTAAGCGGACGACCGACTCGACGGTTGCGCAGTCTCACCACCTCGCGAGTGTTTCGGGTTCGAGGGGAATTAATGGTCTTTCTGCCAGCTTTCTTAGACCAAGAGCAGTTTTACCTCACCCTGGACTACCACTTTTTGGTCGATCACCTTAAAAGTGAACTGGCCTATCTGCAACGGCACTGGGACCTGCTAGGCAGGCCAACTTTGACGATTTTGATTACTACGGCGATGCTAGAAACCGGCCAAGAAGCTCTGCTGAATTTAATTCAAGAACTTAAAAGTGGCTGTTGCAATCAGGTCTCAGTTCAACTGGGGGACTTAAAGCAATTAATGCTAACAGCTGGGACTGAGCGAATTAACTTTCTGCATCGGTTTGAATTTTCGGAATCTCCGCTACAGGATGCTCAGGTAAACCCAAACTATTTGAGCTTTGCCCCCGATCGCAGTTGGCCCCTCAGCCACACCCAGGAATTTAGTCTGGAGTACGAAACCAATCTTGATCTGCTGCTGGAGAGCCTGCAGGCGTCTAAAAATCTTTATGAGCAAATCGAGTTGTTGCAAACCCTTGGCAACCTGCAGGGACTAGACTTTGACACTGGGCTTGGCAGTTCTAAGCGGGTCACCGTCGGCGACCTATTGAATGAGGTTTATACCAAAGCTGGCAAACAGCAACTGTGGGGAATTCTCCGTCGTGCTGCGGGGTTATTGCACAAGGTGGATATTGGCCTCTCAGATGCTCTCACAGATATTCTGGTGCGGCAAAGACGGATTTTGATTGGCAAGTCCTACACCGAGGATTCTTTGGTTGTGCGGCCGATGTCCCACTTTGAAATCGTTGATAAAATCAACCAATTTTGCCGGGAAGATATTCGCGATCGCGTTCTCAGCCAGGAGATTTTGATTTACCTGGGTCTGCTGATTAAGGCGGAGCCCCAGTTGTTTGAGGGCCTGTTAACTCTGCGGGTTGGCTACTTGATCTTGATGATTACCAGCGAGTTGGCCTGGGAGCTGCAGGTGACTCAGGATGAGGCTTATGAAGCCCTGATGCAGTTGAGCCCCTTTGAAGTTAAGCAACGCCTTCATCAAGTTTTGGCGGGTTTTGATCAGCTTAACCAGGGACTGTTTCAGCAAGAGTCTCTGCATCTCAAGCAGGCCCAGCCAATTGATTGGATCGTGCAGCCCGACCAAGACTTACAGGAGACCCCATCCCTAAGTTGGTACGAAAAGCGGGTCCAGCAGGGAACCCTCAATCGGATGCCGCAGAACTTTTTCCCCAGCGTTTGGAAAGTCCTTCAACACTGCCAGGGACTGGTGATTGGCGATAAACTAGAGCGCCGCAACCGCCTGGAGAGCAATTTGATCCTCTCGGAGATGACCCCAGGGGAAACAAACTTCATGCTGCGGGTGGAGCATTTGCTCAACAAAATTCCGGCTCCCCAGTATCGGCAGATTAATATTGAAACTTTGATTGAGTTAGCCGCGATCGCCCAGGCAAATCCTGACTTGCAAATTGCCGAGTACCTAGTTTTGGATGTTCTAATCGGCCACGCCGTCCGCTTGGCTTATTTAGACCAATTTCCAGACAAAGGCGATCGCTATGATGAACTCAAGGGCGATGCCTGGTCGAGCTTTTATAACAGCTCTCCCCACGACTGTGCCACCAATGTGATGAAAGCCCTACGCTTTCTAACTCAGTTAGGCAAGGCATAATTTGCACCGCCAAGGCCACTAGAACCAAGCAGAACAGGCAGCAATCCGTCAAACCGGCTCGGATGTAGGCTTAAGAGCATCCTCTGTTAAAGCTCAGTCAGGCTGGGGAGCGCCCTAGCGGCAGCGCCTTGTTCAGCCTCCATCCACAACCAGCACTGCGAATAACCGCGATGCTCGTTGAGAGCCTCTAGAAGGATTGAGTCTGGCAGCTTCGCAATTTGGGGAATTTGCCTCAATGAGCACAGATTGTAATCAGCAACGTCAAAACGCTTGATTGCATGCGTGCCTGTAAAGCGAGATTCCAATAAATTCCTCACATCCTCAACGCTTTTACCTTCGAACTTATGTATTTCTACGAGAATGTCTGCACCAGTTAACTCAGGACATTTTTCTGGATCTAAAAGGATGACTTCGTACCCTTCGATGTCGCATACAACTACACATTTATCTTCAATTTCTGCTGCAAGCTTTTGATGAGTGCAATATCGACGAACCTTGAGATTATTGACAACATTTAAGGCCAATAGCTGAAACTGACGTCTTCGAGCAATCGGGTCAATGTCATAGGACGTAACCTGCGCCTGGGGTGACCGTAATGCTAAGCCGACTGCATAGTAGCCTTCAGCAGCACCTATATCTATTATTTTTGAATATTTAATATTAGCAATTTTATTGATAATTGTATGGAGCTGTTGCTCATAAGATCCGAGCCATTTGGGGGTTATTACTCCCCAGACAATCCGGTCATAATATTTCATTCCTTTAAAGGGGCCGGATAAAACTTTAATCTCGTCCTCTGAATAGACAGCGCTTCGAAATTCGGATTGAAATTTCTGAAATCTCTTCTTGCAGTATTGCTGGAACTTATAACTGGAAATCGTAAAGTATAGAGATGGCCATACTTGCTGTATGGTCTTTTTGAGTTGTTGCTTCATATCTAGATCAGGCTTAAGTATACACGCTGTTTCACAATTACTTATCTAATAAGTTCATATCTGGCATGTAATTCAATTGCAAGTGCGTGTTTCAAATGCGTAACCACCAGCTTTTTGAGGTACTGCTACGCTAATTTTATGACTACCAGTATTGCCAATATATTTAACCCATTCACCTCTGTTGAAATTCTTGCACTCATCATTATTAAATTGGTAATTACTATATACTATTACATCTGTAACAAGCTGAGAAATTTGCTGTTTGTAATGATAAGCTCTATTGTGTACAAAGAATATTAGAAGTATTAGTAGAAAAGCTGTTCCTGCAATCCCAAATGATCTACTAGCCCATATAACTGTTTGTTTCCAGAACAATAAACTATTGTATGGAACTTTCCGCTTATGTAGAAAGAAGCGATAGATATAGCTATTGCGCACTACCATAACCACCTCCAAGAAAGGAGGAAGATTAAAACTTATTGGCAGAAGAATCGTTAGCGTAATGTAGATTGAAATAAGAGCTATGACGATTAGACCCAACCAGAGAATTGGTGTAAGTAAGGTAGTCAATATAGACACAGCTATAGGTAGATGAGACGGATCGATCTTTGTAAAAAAGTTGATTAATAATCGTGATGCTACTATGGATAATGTTGTAGCAGTTAATCCCAGAAGATACACAAAATTTTTGAATATAGGATTTTTCCAGTAAGTAGTTAATAAAGGTATAACTTCAGATGCAAAACCAATTGTTGCGCATCCCGAAACCCCACCTATAAATATATTTGATGCGATCAATAAAGTTTCTGAATTAAAAATATTTAGAATTACTCCTAGCGACCGTACGAACCATAAGATAACAAGAAAAAGGCTAAGCCAGTACATCCATTGTGTAAAGCTAGCTTTGGTAGTTAGTTTTCTAAGCGGCAGTAATCTTAAAAGTACCCACCTCTTTAAACCTTTTGTATGAATATCATTTTTAAAGTGCAATAGTTTGTCTTTGTATTGCTGCATCCACTGTCGGTGTTTGAGTATAGACAATACTTTCTTGTATCCCTGCATACTGTTTGACATTTGCCCCTCCAAAACTTGAAGCTATTAACGACTTACTGGCAACAACCAAGTCAATTTTACAAATCTTCTATAAAGCTTAACCTTCTGATCAAGCTTCTAATGGTAGCCTAGCAGTCAACTAAACTTTGCCTATTGCTGGGGATTTCTGCATGACTAATATCAATGGGACTGCAGGGAACGACACCCTGACTGGGACAACAGAGGGTGACTTTATCTTTGGGTATGCAGGTCACGATACTTTGCTGGGACTTGCAGGGGATGATCACCTCAATGGCGGCACTGGCGGTGACATCTTAAAGGGTGGAAAAGGGAATGATCTTTACATCGTTGACTCGCCGAAGGACGTTGTCACGGAACTAGCCTACGGTGGCAATGATACGGTTTGGGCTTCAATTGATTACAGCTTGGGAGATCACCTCAACAACTTAAGACTGACGGGAAGCAACGCCACTGATGGTATCGGTAATAGCCTCAACAACCGAATTTATGGCAATGCCGCTGATAACTACTTAGAAGGCGGACTGGGCAACGATTTTATCAAGGGCTTTAGCGGCAACGACTTTATCGTTGGGGGAACCGGGGGCGG